>NZ_JBICTU010000014.1:0-214720 GCF_043197795.1 Sphaerisporangium sp. NPDC049003 | reverse complement strand
TGCCTTTCCATCTGTGGCGGCTTGGCATTTCCTTACCTGCGTAGCCGTATGTTTATGAACGAACCCCATCAAAACCTCAACTCGCCGGGGCCCTGCGTCCAGTACGACCCCGTTGGCGTCACAGATGGCGAGGACTCGGCCGACATCCTTGGGCCATTCGATGACCCGGAGCAGCGGCTCAGCGTGTCCACCGGAATCTGGCCACACCACCGGGTACTGAGCGGTGTCCGCCCAGACGGTGGCCGGATCCAACGACTTCCCCTGATAGGTGATCCTCACATCAGGGTTGGCGGCGAGAAAGGGCGCGAAGGTCGAGGCGAGCTGCTGAGCCGTGTCATCTTGTACCAGGCGGTTGACAAAGTCCGCGGGGACCGACGCCTCGACCCGTGTTCCGCAGGGCTCTTCAACATAGTCCGGCTCGGAGATGTCGAAATCGGCGAGCCGGTCGATCGCCCCGCTGATGACCGTGCGTTCGTTTCGACCATCGAGCCCCTTCGCGACCGTGACCCAGCGCACCTGTTCCCCCAGCGCGAACGCGCGCAGCCTGCCCTGCCCGCTACGACCGTGCAGGCCGCGCTTCAGCTCAGGTGAGACCTTGGCCTTGGTCTTCCACGAACCGCCGAGGCCACCGAAGCAGCTCGCGCAAGAGGCGTTCGGCATTCCATGGCCATCGTCGGTGACATTGACCGACTCGACACCGCTCAGCTCGTTGACATCAAGGTCGACCGTGATGTGACTCGCCTCGGCGTCCAGCGCGTTCCAGATCATCTCCGCGACGGCGCCCACGGGATCCTTCAAGCGCGCGAGACGGAGGAGATGATCTGGCTTGGCCTCGATGTGAACCGTACGCACATGGTCACTATCGCAGACCACATGCGAAGCCACGCCCTAGGTCACCAGAACGAACCAGCCAGCCCGGGGCCGAGGGCCATGGCACTCGCCATGACGATCAAGATCAGGTCGCGCGGTGTTGAAAGGTAGACAGGAGGAGATGGCTCACAGACACCTGAGCGGTCGACCAGGCAAGGGTTCCCGCTCTACGCGGGTGAGAGCGGGATCAGTTCGGCTGCGCGCCTGTGCAATGCCGGGGCCAGGTCGAGGTTGTCGCCTCGGGTGGTGGTCTGGAGAAGCTCGGCCAACACGACCAGCTCGGCGAAGCGACCTTCGGTGCTGTCGAGGAGGTCGGCGAATTCCGCGCGTAGGCGCCCCTCGGTCGCGGGGACCAGCATGGTGTGGGCCGCCAGCAGGGCGATGTCGTAGACGGCTGGGGCCAGGCCCCAGCCCTCCCAGTCCAGCAGAGTGGGGCCGCTGGCCGTGAGATTGGCCCAGTGCAGATCACCGTGAGCGGTACTCCAACGCGGCACGCGCGTGGGGAGCTGGGGGCTTCGGAGGTACAGCGGGAGAGCTCGCTCAATGTAGGCCGGGGTGACGGCCTGCCGCTGAGTGGGAGTGGCTGCGATCATCCCAAGGCTGGCGCGCAGGCTGGACCACCAGGCGTCGGGCAAATCGAGGTCGGTCCGCAGGACCGGCTCGGCCGAGAGGGCAGGGCTAGGGATGTAGCTGGTGAGCTCGGCTCGATAGACGGCCTCGGGGGTGGTCCAGTCAGACTGGCCGATCAGGACTGGTCGCGGCACGCTGTCCGGGACGAGGGCGGCGGCCTGCTCGGTGCCGCTCCAGATCCGCTCATCGCGCTTGCCCGGCAAGGCGGACAGGACACGCAGCCACGCCGGGCGCTGGTCGGCTCGAATGACCTGGGCGCCAATGGTACGACCACGCCAGCCCCAGGCCAGCGGTCGGCCGGTTGGGACGACGTCGAGGAGACCCGCCCCATGCGCGAGCGCGGCGCGCATGCGGTCGGCGACGCCGGTATCAGGTGAGGACATCCACGATCTTTCGCAAAGTGGGCTCGTCTAGAGGCTCCCGCGCGCAAACCGCGGCGGCCTGGTCCCAGTGTGCCCGCTGACTGGTGGACAGCAGTACCCGATCGACCCCAGGGGCCGCGGCCACCACGGCGAGCGCGGCTTGCGCGGGAGTGAGGCCGGACCCGGCGAGCGCGGCCAGTTCAGGCGAGACCATGGAAGGCAGGTCACCTCCGGACAGGGGCGCGCTGGCGAAGACCGCCAAGCCGTGCTCGGCCGCCTCGATGAGCGGTCCTCGCCCGCCGAGAGCCTGGGCGATGGGGTCGAGGTGGACCAGACTGACCGGCATCTGGAGCGCATGCAGGTGATGTGGGCTGTGCCCGGCCGCCTGCTCTGCCAGCGCAAGGAGGTCGGCTACCGTGAACACACCATTGAACCCATTCCAGGTGGCCACCCCATACCTACCGATCCGGCGGTCACGGGTGGCCTCCTCCAACACCTCGAACGCCCCGGCCAGCAAAGCGCCCACCTCGCCCCCGGCTCGCTCAGGGTTGTGGACGAACACCAAACCGAGCCGCTGTTGCCCGAGCTCGGTCCGGCTACGGTCGATCTGCCAGCGCAGGTAGTCCGGAGCCAGGCTATGGCCGGCCTGGGCATCGGCCTGGGTGATCACACCATGCTCCATGGCTGCGGCAGCCGTGGCCCGAGTCAGGAACCCGACCTTGGTCGACACTCTCGTTTGGGGATGGTCTGCGAGCACTCCCGCAAGAGCGCTATGCGCGTGGCCGTTGTCGTAGTTGGGGGCGGTGTCGATCCAGTCGCACCCGCCGGCGATCATCTCTTTTGCCGCAGCCGAAATCTCGGGCACGCGGTAGGTCCCCCATCCGAGCAGGCTCACGCCGCCCCCTTTCGAAACTGCGGTGACGGCGGGGTCACGGCGGCGACCTGGTGGGAGACCAGGTCACTGACCACGGCGGCGACGTCGGGCAGCGAAAGAGCGGCGAGCTCGGCCAACTCGCCGAGCGCGTAGGAGGCTCCGGACAGCAGGGCCTCCAGCATCGGTTGGGCGGCAGCATGGAACTGCCAGCTCTGACCCCCAGCGCGCAACCTCACCGTGCCACCCTCACGGTCGAGGTGGGCACGCAAGGTGAGCAGCCGTACCGCTACGGCGGCCTGAGCAGGAACGGCGGTCAAGTACGGCAGGCTCGGTGCCAGGCGGCCGACATCCACCACGTCACGGTGGGTGAAGAAGCGGACCAGGAGATCGTCCTGATCGAGCAGAGCACCCACCTCCTCGGCCAGTTTGGCTCGGAACACCGCCTGAGCCTCCACGGAGTCGAACTGCGGCAGGTCGGCTCGCATGATCTCGCGCTCACGCAGCTCGTCGGCGACGAAGGCGAGCAGCTCGGCCCCAGTGGTGGTCTGCAATCCGCACGTCAGGTGCAAGGAACTGACCCCCTCCGAGGCGCTGACGGCGTGCCAGTGGCCACGGGGTACGTACAGCATGTCGCCGGGGCCGAGCACGAACTCGTCAACCGGGTCGCCGGTCGGGAGCTCGGGGGCCTCAACATCGCGGAAGGTCGGGTAGAGCCTGGTCGGGCCGTAGATCTTCCACCGCTTAGCGCCGTCGATCTGGACGATGAAGGTGTCGTGATCGTCCCAGTGGATGCCGAATCCCTCGGTGGCGGTCCAGGAAGCGTACGCGTTGACCTGTACGCCGGTACGCAAGGTGCTCTCGATGGCGGAGGCCAGAGCACCCGCAGGCGGGTGAAGCTGGTCGATGGCGTCCAGGACCAGAGTGGCGCCATCGGCCAATCGCTCGGCCAACTCGGCCGGTTGGAGCTGATGCCACAACACGTGCCGCCGGCCGATCTGGGCCTGCGCGTAGCGGTGCTGAGACATGATCTCTCCGGCCACTGACAGCCGCAGGCGGGGCGGCTCCAGACGGTGACACGCAAGGATCTCGTTGAGGTCGGCAAAGGACAGCAGTGCGCCGGGACGATCGACGGCGCCGGGAAACACCTGGTGGGTACGCCGAAGCGCCTGGGCGCGAAAGGTCGCGTCCAGGCGCTCGGCGACCTGCTCGGCCACTGCGCGGGCCTGCTCGGTCGCGGTCATCGGCGTGCCCTAGTCGTTGGTGTCGCTGCGGCCGCTGCTGCCACCGTCGCTGGGCATCGCGTCCCGCGTGCGCGCGGCGCTGATCTGCTCCCGCGCCAGGAGCAGGCCTGACGCGCCGGGGCTGGCGCTGGGTGTGGTCGTGGTGTCCACGAGAAGACCTCCAAATGCCGGGGCCACCCAGGTCGGGCGGCTCGTCCAGGCCATGAAATCCGCTGCCGGAACGCGCGCCTAGAAGTCGTCCGTAGTCTCCAGTAGTCTCTCGCGCTCGATCACCTCGGGCTGCGGCTTCCCCCGTGCGACAGTGATGGCAACCGGCACCTCTCACCAGGGAGCAGGCCCATGACGGAACCGCTGTACCGCCATCCCCTGACCTACCTGCGTGAGGAGCTCAGCCTGTCGATGGCAAGCTACGCGAACCAACTCGCGGCCGTTCACCAGGCCCTCGGCTTGGGGGCGATGGCATCCGAACGGCAGAAGATCTACCGGTGGGAGACCGGCCGTGCCGTGCCTGAGCCGTCGGCGCAGCGGGCGATGGCCGCACTTCACAAAGTGCCAGCCGAGTTGGTCGAGCAGATTGGTTGGCCGCAATGGCTGACGGTGGCCGGCGGCATACGGAAAAGAGGGACTGACGCCCCATGGGATCAAACAGCTACGGTGGAAGTGCTGTCCGATCTCGCACGAGGGGGCCCCGTGGACCGCCGAGGATTCCTGATCATGACCTCGGCCGCGCTCGGCTCCACCGTTCTGGATTGGCAGGATGCGATGGCCGCGACGAACGCGCCCATCTCCACCGGCAGCCGCCAGATCACGCCCGTGTTGGTCGAGCATCTGGAACGGCGGCTCGACCACCTGCGTCACCTCGACGACGCACTCGGGAGCGGGGAACTCCGTGACCTGGCCTTGGCGGAGTTCGCGTTCGTCATCGGTCTGGTGAAGGAATCGCGCTTCACCGAGCAGACCGGGCGACGGCTGTACGCCGCCGCAGCCGAAGCCGCGCGCTGCTGTGCTTGGATCCACTTCGACGCCGGGTTCCACGCGCAGGCCGAGCGATACTTCGGTGCAGCCCTGCGCGCCTCCGCGATCGCCGCAGATCCATTGACCGGAGCCTACGCGCTGTCCTTCCAGGCGATCCAGCGCTATACCGCAGGTGACCCCCGCGACGCGGTGGCGCTGATCGAGGCGGCCCAGGTCCAGAGCAAACACCGCTCGACCCCGCGATTCAAGGCGATGCTCGCGGCTCGCGCGGCCCGCTCCTACTCCAAGGCCGGGCAGCGGCGGGAGTGTGCCCGCTCCCTCGATGCGGCACGCGATGCCCTGGCCGCCGGACCCCATGATGACGATCCGGCCTACTTGTACTGGGTGAACCTCGGTGAGATCGAGATGATCGCAGGGTCATCGGCGCTGGAACTGGGCGACCATCGTGAGGCGGTGCACCGCTTCGAGGCCGCCATCACCGCAGAGTACGCGGGCGACGATCAATACCCGCGCACCCACGCCATCTATCTGGCGCGTGCGGCGGACGCCCACCTGGGCCTTCGTGACTACGACCAGGCGGTCGATGTCGCCCAGCACGCGGTGCGCTGTCTGGGCGGCGTCGACTCCGCGCGCTCGTCGGCGACGCTGGCCGACTTGCGGGCCAAGCTCGGCGCCTATCGGCAGGTACCCGCCGTGCGCGACTTCCTCAACCTGACCGCCTGAACACGAGCCCGTCGCACCGTGATCGGCGCTTGATTTCCTTCCATAGCTGAGCCGACACGATCTCCTGCCAGCCGGGTGTGCCCATAAGGGCACGTCGTTGACCTTGCGTCAAATTACCAATAGTTGATCGCCGGGCGGTTAAGGGCCACGTGTAGATCAGCCTTTGGTCCGACCTCCCGTTCGATGCTGAAGACGCCTACCGGAACTGCTGACATCGCACCGTGCACGACAACCGGCCATACGTGCTTTATAGGACATTTGGATGTGTGGCAGTAGAGACGCTGTGACCACACGTATCATAGGTATTCACCTGCAACATGCGTCACGGCGGCTACGGCACGCGCCCCCTCCGGACCAGATCACCAGGGCCGGAGGGTACATCGCTATGGTTCTCATCGCTGCAGATCGCGACGGCGGGTACCATGCCATCAAGGGATTCGCTTTCCAGTTCGATGCTTCATTACTACAGATCCTCAATAATCCGAGTGCCCAGATAGAGATTGAAGGCACGCAGGACATCGGTGTGCAGTGCTTTCATATCCAGGTTAAGCATCGAAGCACCAATTACACCCTATCTAAGGTCGCGCCGGCGGTACGGCAGATGATGCACCAGTTTTCCACCGACCGCAGCGCACGGTTTTCCCTCTATTGCTATTTCGCCGATCGCCTCCCAGGCGAAATTGTCACACTCACCATCGCTGAGCTCGACGCCACTCTCGGCCGTAAAGCAAACATGTACGATGACGACACAAAGATGTGGTTCGCCAAGTCTTTCGAAATCATTTTCGCACCAGATTTTCAATCCCAGTTTCAGTTAGTTGTCGATAGGCTTAAGAAGATACTGCGGGCGAAAAGCGACTCGGAGGCAGTATTCTGGCACGCAGTGATCCACGGTTACTTGCGAGACTTGATCCTGAACCGACCGCCCGGGGATCGGCTCGTCTCACTGGAGGACATCAAGGAGCTGGTACACCATGCGCGTAAAGCTGTGTTCGAGGCCAGCTATTCTCAGCTTTGCGGGCATGAGAATTACCTACGACTACTGCGCGACCAATACAAAAGCCCCACCGCCCACGTGCCTAACCGCGAACGCCTGATAACGATAGAGTGCGACGAGAAGGCCCACATGGTAGATGTGTTGGACGCTATCACCTGTCTGCGGCGCCGCTATCACGTCGGCGAGTCCCCCGCCCCCTTCATCAGCCTTCACGGTGCGATTGATCTAAAAAAAGTCAAGGATGTACTCTGGGACGCGGGAGAGTATTTCCACGATGGCTTTGACTACGGCGGCGCAGCATTCAGCGCGCGGAGCCTTGTTACACCCCAGCTACCCGGACACGGCATCAAGTTGGTCGACTTCGCTATGCGAGCGGAGGTCGCCGCTGCGGCGAAGGTCCGCGAGGTACATGACTTCTATATAACCGAACCGACCGTGAATCCATACGGTGAGGCCAAGGCGTGCCATATATATCTCGATGCCGTGACTGACCTCCAAACTATTTTTCGAGGACGAAGATAACCATGTCTAGTGCTGAAGTAGTGGCGGTGTACCCCGACCGGATCAAGATTTCGGTCAAGGACATCGCTGAGCTGTCAGGTGGAGAGCCCATCAAGGTTGGCTCCTACCTGCGAGTGTTCGACAGCAACGACTGCTCCATCATCGCCATCATCGAGAGCTTCTCGATCGAACTCAGGCCGACCCCCTCGACAGGACAGCCAGGTGCACCCCAGCGGGTGTACATCCTAGAAGCTGTCCCACTGGGGTTTCTTGACGCCGATGGTGACTTCGAGCGCGGCGGAGGAAGCATCGCCATTCCTCCGAAGTCGGTGGAGGTTGCCACTCGGAGTGAGGTACAGCAGGTCTATAACACCGTGCCAGAGAACAAGCGCTTCGTGTTTTCCCACCTGGCCCGAGAACGCCATGTCGACGTTCCTGTGGATGGGGACAGGTTTTTCAATCGCCACCTGGCGATCGTGGGGTCCACCGGATCAGGAAAGTCCCATGCCATGGCGAAAATCATTCAGTCGGCCATCGGCATGAGGGATCACGCAAAGGGAGTATACCGTTTAAACAACGCACATATCGTCATCTTCGACATCCACTGCGAATACAAGACCGCTTTTCCAGATGCTAACTTTCTAAGTGTTGAGACGCTGACGCTACCCTATTGGATGCTGAACTCCGATGAACTTCAGGACCTTCTCGTCGAGAGCCGGGAGGAGCAGTCACACAATCAGGTAGCTGTTCTCAAGCGGGCCGTTACGGAAAGCCGGCGCAAGCACTTCACAAGTGATCCAGACTTGGGGAGTCGGATCCACTATGACTCACCCGTATTCTTTGAGATCGACGACGTACTGGCGACCGTTCGAGCCAAGAACGAGGAAATGGTTCCAGGCTCCCGTACGGCCCCTAAAAACGGACCGTTACATGGGAAACTTGACAATTTCCTCACCCGCTTAGAGAACCGATGCCAAGACCGTCGGCTTGACTTCTTATTGGGCGAGCGGGCGAAGCGCACAACGTTAGAGGAAACCCTGAGGCAGTTTACCGGATACACCACCGATGCTGCTGCCAATGTTACTGTCATCGACCTCAGCGGTGTGCCGTTTGAGGTGCTGAGCATTACCGTATCGCTAATTTCCCGGCTGCTGTTCGACTATGCCTACTATTACAAGAAGACACACGAGGAGTCTCGTGCGGAAACTCCACTGCTGGTGGTGTACGAGGAAGCCCACAAGTATGTCCCCAAGGGCGGCCCCGTCAAGTACAACGCTTCCCGCGCCGCAATCGAGCGAATCGCAAAAGAGGGTAGGAAATATGGCATCACAGCTGCCATCGTCAGCCAGCGCCCCTCAGAGATCTCGGAGACAATCTTTTCCCAGTGCAGCAATTTCCTGGCGATGCGCTTGACTAATCCTGAGGATCAGAACTACGTCAAGCGCCTGATCCCGGATTCACTAGGGCCGCTCACCGAGTCCCTGCCGATGTTGTCATCTGGTGAGGCGCTATTATTGGGCGATGCGGCCGTGATGCCCTCCCTGGTGCGACTTGAGGAGGCCGATCCGGTGCCCTCCTCCAGCGACGTGCAGTACCTCAAGGAGTGGGTGCGGCCCTGGCATGATGTTGCGTTCGGACCAATCATTGCCGACTGGGAGCGTTAGGAGTTTGCCAACGATTCGCTTGAACGACTGCACCGTGTCTTGCGCGGGTGGAAATCCGAGCCCATCCTCTTGCCGCAAGAGATAGACGTGTACGGCAGCGGATGTGGGATCGCGATCATCGCAGTGGTCGACGTACCGGCCCGGAGGCGGAACCTGGTACCTGATCAAGGAACACGACGGCAGCCCTTCGAGACCCGAAGCATCGACAACCCGCTACCAGCCGCTCACCTCATCGCCACCCGTCACGCAAACCCAAGGCCAAGAGCTATCAGCAGGACTGAGGACTGATCTTTCGGCCGCACTGGACGCCAGCGAAGCGGCGCTGCACGCACGTCGACCGACGGAAGTACGCGGGCACGGCTTCTGGTCAGGGCTTGCCGGTGGAGTCCGCGCGGACGATGCTCTGGACCTCGCCCACGGGGACGTCCCTGACGGCGGTCGCCTGGACGGGCTGGAAGGCGAAAGCGACTCCGCCACCGGCGGTCACCGGCCACTCGGTCGTGACGGTGAGGACGTACGCCTTGCGCGACTGGTCGACCGAGGCGCGGAGGTAGCGGACGCCGCAGGTGAACGTGCCGCCCTTCACGTACGGATGGCCCGTGGGACCGCAGTCCTGCCTGACCTCGGCCCGGTCGGAGGTCGTGCCCGAATCGATCTTGACGTCCGTGAGGGTGGCGGTCACGGTAGCGGACATGACACCGGGGAGCTCGGCCGTCACCGACCGGGTGGTGGCCCCGATGCCGGTGAGCCACACCCAGGTCGGAAGGTTCACGTAGCTCTTCACGTCGGGGCTGAGCTCGATCTTCGGCTCGGGCACGGTCAGCGCGGCCCGGGCGAGATCGTAGAGCTCCTGCAGGGTGATCCCGCCCGGCGGCGTCGTCCCCTGGGGTACCCAGACGGCTCCGGGCAGTCCGGTCGCGCACGCGAGCCCGTCCGGATCGGCGGCGTTGTACGCGGGTGCCCACCAACGGCCGTTCTGCCCGACCTTGTCCTTGTACTGCTTGAGGAACTGATCGAAGTCCTCGGCGGTTCCGGTCGGATGCGTGTGGAACCAGTCGTCCCTGATGTCCTGCTGCCTGGTCAGCATGTCGTCGGCCTTGTCGCCGGGCTCGTACCAGCAGGGACGCTTGACGCGGTAGCCGTCGCTCTTGGCTCCGAGGCCGTTGCCGCTCAGCACGATCTTGGAGTCGCGAAGCACCACGCCGCTCGTGCGGCCGTCCTGGAAGCCGGTGCCGCGCGGGCCTCCGGGGTCGGAAGCCGGGGCGGTCGCCAGCGAGGCGGCCAGGACGAACGGCATCAGCGATCTCATCGGCGGCACTCCTTCGCACGCTCGTGGGGGTAGGAGGCGTGCAGGTAGGTCTTGACCCGCCAGGTCCCGTCGTCGCCCTTCCGCACGCCCGCGACCTGGAGGTAGACCGAGGTGGGCTGCCGGGTCCAGGCGGGCTGACCGGCGACCGGACGGCCGCTGTCGGCCTCGGTCACCCGGACGCCCGACTCGTCGACGCAGGCGTCCACCTCCGCGCCCTGGCCGGAGGCCGACGCCACCCGTACGGCGTACACCTTGGCGGACCCCGTGGCCGACTCGCGCCGGTCGACGAAGCCGCGAACCCAGGTGTAGGCGTCGCGGCCGGCCTGGTCCTCGACCCCGGAGAGGTAGGCGGTGTCCTCGCCCTGGCTGACGACCGCCTTCCAGGATCCGACATAGCCGTCGGTGAACGCCCTGACCATGGCCTGCTGCGCGCTGTCGAGCCCGGAGGGCCACTCGATGGACACGGTCATGCCGGGCGCCACCTCGACGTTCTCGACCCCCGGCGTCGACATGGCCCGCGGAGCGCTGAGCGGGCCCGGCGTCGCGGCGGCGGAGGGATCGGCGGCGGCGTTGGATGATGGGGCACCGGAGGGCGGGGCACCGTCGGCAGGGGTGAACGGGCGCTCCGCGCCGGCGCCCGAGCATCCGGTGCCCAGCAGCGCGACGGCGGCCAGGGCAGCCCGCATCCGCATGCCGACGACGCTAACCACGGGCCGGGAGTTCGAACCACCGTTATGCGCGTATCGGCATGACTCGCGGGAAACATCCTGACCCGCGCGCCCCATCCCTCTCACCGCCGCTGCCGCCTTTCTCCTGCTTGTTCGGGTTTTCGTGGGTCACGCGGACGGCATCGAGTGCAGCCGCCAGGTGGGCAGCAGCTCGTCGATCAGCGACTCCGTCTCCGGGGCCATCCCCCCGCCGTACGGATGGGAGGACGACCGGCGGTGCAGCCCGTCGACCACGGCGCGCAGCTTGAGCGGGTCACCGGTGGCGTGCGCCGCCCGCAACAGGTCGCGCCAGAGCCCCTCGTCGTCGGCCGCCAGCAGCAGCCCCGCCCGTACCGCCGCCACGGCCGCCTCGGCGTCGCCGTGGGCGAGCCGCACCTCGCAGAGCCTGTGGGCGGCGTCCGCCACGCTCGCCGCCACCTCGTACTCCAGCTCGTCGGCCGCCAGCCAGGCGTACCGCCCGCGCGGCCTGCCGTTGAGCAGCGGGCCCCGCACCAGCCCGAGCGCCTTGTCCAGGAGCACGGCCCTGGCGCTCGGGTCGTTGTGCGAGCGCCGGACGAGCTCACGGAACAGCTGCCAGTCGGAACGCACCTCGGGACCGAGCCGCAGCCGGCCGGTGTCGTCGGTACGCAGGTTGGGCCTGCCCTCGCTGTCGGTGCCCAGCCACTCGGCCACCCGGGCGATCGTGGCGTCCCGTACGACGGCCTGCACGCCGCGCGGCCACAGGATGCCGCCGAGCACGACCGGATGCACGCCCGCCGGATGGGTCGCGAGGTAGACGACCAGCTCGCACGCCAGCTCGGCCCTGCCCTCTTCCAGCGGCGGCACCGGGCCGATCTCTATCGGGCCGAGGACCCGCACGTTGATCGACGGCGAGGTGGTGAACTCGCGGGACTCCTCGTCCTCGCGCACCGGCTCGCCCTCGCGGCGCTCCGCCGTGCGGAACAGCTCGACCACGGCGTCATAGTGGCGCCGGGGCAGGAGCTGCGCCGCCACCGTGACGCCGAGCGCCTCCACACGCGCCTTGCCCTCCTCGGTGATCTCCCAGGTCCAGGTGGGGTGGGGGACGTCACCCGCGATGACGTACCCGGCGGCCATGCGGGTGCCCGCGCGCCCGAGCCTCGCCAGGCGGACGGCCTCGTCGGCGTCGGGCCCGATGGCGGACAGCAGGAAGTGCGGAGGCCAGACGGGGTCGGCGGCCCGGCCGTGTACGCGGCCGGTCAGCACCTGCGTGCCCGAGGCGGTCATCTCCTCCGCCCTCGCCTCCAGCTCGGGCAGCGCCTCCGCCAGGCTGCCCACGACGCGGACGCGGTGCGGGGCGATCGTCGCCAGGTCGTTCCCGAAGCCCACCAGCGTGACGCGCATCTGGTCGGACCAGCGGTTGGTCGCCAGCTCCACCGCCAGCGCGGCGAGGGCGTCGCGGACCCGGTGCCCGGCGATGGCGATCACGCCGTGCGCCGCTTCGAGGTCGATCAGCACCCGGCCCGACTCGGTGACCCCCAGCGAGACGAGCCCGGGGTACGGGGCGGGCGCGTCGGCCAGCGCGTGCTCGTCGATACCCCGGCCCTCGTGAGCGAGCAGCCTCCAGGTACGGCCGCCGTCGTGCGACTCCCAGGGCTCGGGGGCGTCCTGCTCCGGCGGATGGATCCACAGGTCGAGCCCCCGCGCGGACAGGTGCACGGCGTAGATCGTCGGGGGTACGCGGCCCTGCTCGGCCAGGAGCTTGCCGAGCAGGCGCAGCCCGTTGTCGAGCATGCGGCTGCCGGGGGCGTCGGAGCCGAGGCGCAGCGCGACCTCCGCGCCCGCGGCGTCGCCCCTCGGGCGGGGGATGCGGTGGCCGAACGCGCGGTGCCAGAGCTGCTCGCGCCGGCGGCGGCCGAGGGCCGCCAGGAGGCCGGCCGCCGCCAGCGAACCGCCCGCCAGGTAGTCGACGAGATCGAGACCACCGCCCTGATCCTGCCTTTCCGGCCTTTCTGGTAATTCGATCTTTTCGGGCTTCTGCTGTTTCTCCACAGCCTTCACGGAAGGGGAGACGGTCGCCTGCGGGAGTTTGGGAATGGCCGAGACCGGGGGAACCTTGGGCACGGCGGGAAGGTGGTAGGTGCGCTGGGGCAGCGCGGGCGACGGCAGGACGATCTTCGTGTCGTCCTGCTTCGCGGTCTCGTCCTGCGCGCTCCTGCCCTCACCGGCCGGGTCCTTCGCGGCCTGGTCCTCCGCGACCGGGTTCTTGGTGGCCTGCTCCTTGGCGCCTTGGTCCTTCGCGCCTTGGTCCTTTGTGGTCAGGTCCTTTGCGGTCAGGTCCTTTGCGGTCTGGTGCTTCGTGGTGTCCGGGCGGACGAACTGCGTGCGGCCGTCCATCTCGGCGGGTTTCCCCGGGTGACGCTTGAGGGTCGTCTCCCGCTGCTCGTCGACGGGGACGACATGGACGTTCCTGGCGTCGTCCGGCATGTCGAGCACCCAGCCGGGCTTGATCAGGTCGGCCATCTGCAGCCGGGTGCCGTCGGGCTGCGCCTTGTGCTGGTTGAGGCGGTAGATCTCCGGATAGCGCCGCCCGTCCCCGAGGCACTTGTCGGCGATCTCCCAGAGGCTCTCGTGGTGGCGCCCGTGCGGGGGCTGGACCACGTACACCTTCTTGACCTGACGTACGACGTCGAGCGAGCCCCGCTCCTCGGGGATCGGCGTGGTGAGGGCCGCCGCCACCACTGAGGGCCGGGCCGGCGGCGGCCCGGAGGCGATGCCGGCGATCGGTATCGCGACGGCGGACACGGTGAACAGCATCAGCGCCGTGGAGACGAGCCGGTTGGCCAGCGCCTGCGGCCCGCCCGACAGCGGCACGCGTACGGGCATGCCGATGCGGCGGATGCCGGAGTACACCTCGACGATCACGCACAGGACGAGCTGGGACCAGGTGAGCCAGACCAGGAGCACGAGGATCGCGACGGCCGTGCTGGTGCTGATCTGCCTGGTGAGGAGGTCTCCGTTGAGCAGTTCCTCGGGCAGCGGCGGGCCCGCGAGCCGGAGGAGGGCGTAGGGGACGCCACCCATGAGCGCGGCCAGGGCGATGAGCGCCCCGATACCGGCGATCACGTCGCCGACCGTCCGTCGCGGCCGGATGCGCCGGGGCGGCGGTGCCGCCGGGGTGATCCCGGACGACGGGCGCGATGGGGGTCTGCGTTGCGTGGTCATCCCTCTCCCTCCTTCGTCTCCGCCCCGGTCACGGCTGCTGGTCGCCGGGATCGGGGCCCGCTGTGGCGACGCCGGACATGGTGGAGCCGGAGAATCCGAGCGCGGCGAGGAACACCGCGTCCCACCGGGCGCTCACCGCGACGGTCACCTCAGCCTGGCCCGCGCCGATCTGGCACCGGGTGAGCCGGATCTCGGTGTCGTCGTGCGCGCCGACGATCTTCTGGGCCCGGCCGCAGACCGCGCGGTCGTCACCGAGCAGGCGCACCTGGCCGGTGACCCGCAGGTTCTCGACGTCGATCTGGTCGGCCGCCGCCCGCGCCGCCTGCTCCGCGATGTCGGACGCGCGCAGCCGCGCGTTGAGGGCCGCGCCTCCGTCGACCAGGAGCCCGGCGAGCATGAACACCACCACGGAAAAGATCACGACAAATACTGACATCGAGCCTTGGTCTTCCGGGAGCCGTCTCACTCGACCCTCCGGAACTGCTCCAGCGGCACCACCGAGTCGCCCTTCATCTGCTTGAGCGCGCCGAACCCGAGGAAGTCGAGCTTCAGCTCACAGGTCACGGTCGCCCGTACGCTGCCGCCCTCCGTCCAGTCGCTGCCGGAGAGGCTGACCTTCGGGCCGCACTGGTCGCCGAGCGCGGACTCGGCGGCGTCGCGCGCGGCCCTCTCGGCCCCCGCGAGGGTGCGCTGGACGGAGGCGGCGCGCGCGGCGTCCCTGGCGGCCCCGTTGACCTCGCCCTGCGCCTCGACGACGCGGCCCGCCCCGACGAGGAACATCAGGAAGAGCAGGAAGACGGGCGCCAGCATCACGGTCTCGACCGCCATCGACCCCCGGTCGGGAGCACGCGCGAGGACCCTGCGGCCGAGCGCTGTCAGCCGCACGCGCCGCTCCCGTCGTCGGGGCGGAAGCACTCCACCGGGCCGCCGAACCGGGAGGTGATGGTGAACGCCGTGCGGGGCAGCAACGGGACCACCGAGACGCCTCCGCCGGTCACCTCGACGCCGCGCTCGCCGGCCCGCTCCCACGCGTGCGCGGTGGCGCCCGCGAGCAGCCGGGGGCCGACGGTCCGTACGACCCGCAGTGCCCTGGCCTCGGCCCGGCCCTGCCAGCCGCTGCCGGAGGCCCCGGCGGCGCGCGCGACGCGGGCCCCCTCACGAGCCGCCGCGTCCGCCACCTGGCGGCCGTGGAACCACAGGACCGACTGCACGACCAGCAGGATCACGATCAGCAGGACCGGCATGAGCAGCGCCAGCTCCACCACCGTGGCCCCACGGTCGCGCCCGCGCGCGAGGGCGGCGGCCTTCGGGAACGAGGGCCGCCCGGTCACGGCTTTCCGCCGGTACCGCCGCCCCCGCCGAAGTTGCTCTGGATCTCGGCCTGCTTCTGGGTGACCAGGGTCTTGATCAGCGTGGCCAGGCCGAGGGCCACGCCGGCGATGATCGCGGTGATGATCACCCATTCGACGGCGGAGGCGCCGCGCGAGGGGGCGGTCCTGGCACGGTCGAGGCGTACGTGGAGCACGGCGACCAGGTAAGTAAGCCACGGTGGTGTGAACATCTATGACCCCAACATCTTCATCGCTGCCGGAAAACTCAGAAAGATCACGAACCCCGCGCAGAGCAGGAGCTGGGCGACCAGCATGGACTGTGAGCGCTCGCCGGCCTGACCCTCGACCTCGGCGAGCTCGCGCCGCCGCATCGTCGCCGCGCGGGCGGTGAGCGAGGCACGGACCTTGGCGCCGTCGTCGGCGACCAGTCCGAGCGCCGCCGACAGGTCGCGCAGCTCGTCGACGTTGATCTCGTCGCCGAGCTGGCCGAGGGCCTGCCAGGGGGTGATGCCGACGATCCTCGCGTTGGCGAGGGCCTCACGGATGCGGGCCATCGCCCAGTTGGACGAGCTGCCGCCCTCGCCGACCGACACCGCCATCAGCAGCGCCTCGGGCACGCCCCTGCCGCCCGCGAGGTTCATCGCGACCAGGTCGAGGAACGCCCCGACGGCGTGCCGGAAGTCGCGCCTGCGCACGGCGGCGTCCCTGCGGATCTGCAGGTCAGGGAGGAAGAAGAAGACCAGGGCGACGATCAGCGCCCCCCACAGCGGCACCTGGAGCGAGACGCCCCACCCCATGAGCAGCAGCCAGCCGGCCAGGACGGGGAACGCCAGCAGCCCGGACACCGCGAGCAGCATCTTGGTGGCGAGATACCCCTCGAAGGACCGGCCGAGCAGGGCGAGGTCGGCACGGGTCGAGCGGACCTCCCAGCCCCGGGCGGTGTAGAACCGCGCGAGCCGTACGCCGAGGCCGCGACGGAAGGCGCTGACCTCCTCGTCGGGGCTGATGACCCGGACCCGGAGGGCGTCGTCGCCCTCCCGGGCGGAGTCGAGCGCGAGCAGCCGGGTGACCAGGCCGGGCCTCGGCGGGAACAGGGCCCTGACGAGCAGGAACAGGCCCAGCCCGAACACGGCCCCGGCGAGGACGTTCTCAACCATGGACGCCCCCGGCCACCAGCTCGCGCTCCAGGGGAGCGCTCGACGCCGGCCCGAGGAGCCGGGCGGGCTTGTCGAATCGGGCCAGCCTCCGCATCCAGGCGAACCCCGCGCCGAACAGCCCGGCGACGACGACGAGCACGGCCTGCCCGAGCAGGGAGTCGTACTCCTCGACGTAGGAGGGGTTGAAGACGACCAGGGCGGCGGCGAAGGCGACGGCCGTGCCGACCACGATCTGGACGCTGCGCCGCGTCGCCCGGCGCTCGGCCTCGACGCGGCGGCGCATGTCGAGCTCCTCGCGCGCGGAGACGGCGAGCGCGCCGAGCACCTCGCGAAGGCCGGGGCCGCGCAGCTTGGCGTTGAGGATGAGGGCGGCGATCACCAGGTCGGCGGAGGGGTCGTCGAGCTCGTCGGCGAACATCCGCAGCGCGTCGGCCAGGGGCATCCGGGTGTGCAGGCGGTCGACCATGGAGCGCAGGTGCGGCCTGAGCATGGGAGCCGCTGCCCTGATCGAGGACGGGATCGCCTGTTCGAGGCCGGCCGCGCCGGCGATGGTGTCCCTGAGGGACTCGGTCCAGGCGGCCAGCCCTTCGAGCCTGCTCATGGCCCCGCGCTCCTCGGCGGCGCCGCCGGTGAGCCCGCGCCAGGCCAGCACGAGCAGCACGGCGCCCGCCGCCATGACCGGCCAGCCCGTGATCACCAGCACCACGCCGCCGGTGATGGTCGCGACCGCGGAGCGCGTGGAGAGCCTGCGCAGCAGCTCACGGCGCCGGGCGCCGCGGTCGGGGGAGGGCGGCCCGGGGCGCACCCCGTACAGGGCGAGGCCGAACAGGAACAGCCCGCCGCCGGTCAGGGCGCCCGCGAGGATCGCGAGCGGATCGAAGAGCCCGGCCGGGAGCGGGATCATGACCACGCCCCCATCGTCGGGTCGTAGCCGTGCTGGGCCAGGTCGTCGACGCAGGCGATCGGGGCGTGCGGCACGGCGTGGCCGTCGGGACCGGGGGCGAAGATCTCGGAGGACAGCACCCGCCCGTCGACCCCGGCCACCTCGCGGACGCTGGCGATGTAGCGGCGCAGCCGCCCGCCCTCGTGGTAGTCGTTGCGCTTCTCGATGAAGACCACGAAGTCGATCGCCCCCGCGATGAGCATGTGGGTCGCCTCGATCGGCAGGCGCTCCTCGGCCTGGAGGGCGTAGGTGGCGATGCGGTTGAAGACCTCCATCGAGGAGTTGGCGTGGATCGTCGACAGCGACCCGTCGTTGCCCTGGGTCATGGCGTTCAGCATCGTCACGATCTCGTCGCCCAGCACCTCGCCGACGATGACCCGGCTGGGGTTCATGCGGAGCGAGCGGCGCACCAGCTCGGCCATGGTGATCTCGCCCTGGCCCTCGGAGTTGGGCAGGCGGTGCTCGAACGCCACGACGTTGGGGTGCAGCTCGGGGAACTGGTCGAGCCCCAGCTCCAGCGCGCGCTCCACCGTGATCAGCCGCTCGTGGGGCGGGATCTCGTTGGCCAGGGCGCGCAGCAGCGTGGTCTTCCCGGCGTTCGTGGAGCCCGCGATCATGATGTTCTTCCTGGCCCCGACGGCGGCCGACAGGAATCGGCCGAGCTCGGGGGTGAGGGTGCCGTTGCCCACCAGGTCGCTGAGGAAGACCTTGCCGAGGCGGGCGCGGCGGATGGACACCGCCGGGCGCACCGTGACGTCCATGACCGCCGAGAGCCGGGAGCCGTCGGGGAGCCGCAGGTCGAGCTGGGGGTTCGCGGTGTCGAAGGCGCGGCTCGACAGGCCGCTGTAGGCGGCGAGGATCTGGATGAGCTCGATCAGCTCCTCGTCGGACTCGGCCACGGGATCGTGCATGAGCTCCTGGCCGTCGGCGTACCCGACGAAGACGCGGTCGCAGCCGTTGACGTCGATGTTCTCGACCTCGGGGTCGTCGAGCAGCGGCTGAAGCCGGCCCACGCCGAACAGCGCGGCGTGGATGCCCGCCGCCAGCGCCTCCTCCTCCTCGGCCGTCGGAGGGGTGCGCCCCGAACCGATCTCGTTGCGGGCGTGCTCTTCGAGCACCTGGGAGATCAGCGCCCGCGCGAACTGCCGCTCGTCTTCTCCGGACATGGGCACGAGGCCGCTCGCCTGGTCGAGCCTGCGCTGGTGCGCGAGCCGGTCACCGACCTCCTGCCGGAACCGCTTCACCAGCGTGTGGTCGATGCTCATGTCGCTCGCTCCCCCGTTCGTGGGCGTGGCGGTTCGGTGGCGGACGGGGACGTGCGGCCCGGCGCGACGCGCGCGGCGAGACGGCCCGCGAGCTCCCGGGCCGTACGGATGAGCAGGGAGCGGTCCAGACGGCCGCCCCACTGGCCCCTGAGCAGCTCGGCGCCCTTCGGGTCGTAGGCCAGGCCGGCCACGAAGGCGACGTCCCTGCTGGTGGCGGCGACGATGCGGCGCACCTCGTCGATCGAGCCGCGGTAGGACCGGGGATCGGCGATCACCACCACGCCGACCTGCCCGGAGATCAGCATGAGCCGCTCGCGCAGGTGGGCGACATGGTCGAGGCTGGGCCGGGTGAACAGCAGCGTGAGCTCGGCCTCGGCGGTCAGGTCGGCCATCTGCGGGTGGGCGCCGAGCCTGCCGCAGTCGGCGAGCACGTCGGCCCCGGGAAGCGCGGCGAGCGCCCGGCCGAGGGGCCCCCACAGCCAGGTCAGCCCGGCGGCCTGTTCGCCGTTGGTCAGGCCGGTCAGCACGTCGAGGCCGCCCACGAGCTTCTGGGTGTGCTCGTGGACCTGCTCGGGCCGCAGGCCGCGGCGGGCCGTGGCGCCGAGGCTCAGCAGGCCGCGGCCGGGGTTGAGCACGCTGCCGTCCACGCTGGGCAGGCGGTAGACCAGGTCGCCTCCGGAGGGGTCGCATTCGGCGAGGAGCACCGGCCGGGGCCACACGGCGCCGAGCGCCGTCGCGGCGGTTGTCACGCCGGGTGCCCCCTTGTCGGCGGCGAGGGCGATGAGCGCCACGTCAGCCGGTTCCGGAGAGCTTGCCGAGGGCGATCTCACCGCTTGAGGAGTACATGGCGATCGCCGGGGAGACCGTGGCGTCGACGATGATCGACACCAGTCCCGAGCTGCTCCCCTCGCTGGTGCCCACGCTCTCGACCAGCGCGCTCGGGGCGAGCACCTTGCCCTGGGCGGTGCCCCGGCCCGAGCCGGGGACGTACAGCACCTGGACGTGGTCGCCCCTCTGGAGGCTGAGCGGCATCTGGCCGGCCTTGAGCGCGAGGCCGAGGGTGATCTTGCCGGGTCCGACCTGCTCACTCGCGTTGCTGACCATCTGCTCGGTGAGCAGGGTGCCGGGGATCAGGGTCACCCGCGCGAAGGTCGCGGCGACCTGCTGGCGATGGATCCAGGAGACGTACGGGATGCCCGTGTCGGCGATCTGGACCTCCTCCATCGCCTCGGGGAGTATCGGCTGGCCGGCGCCGATCTGCTGGGTGATCTGGATGGCCGACACGCGGTCGCCGCTGCGCATGACCAGCAACGTCGTGGCGAGCGCCCCGCCGAGGACGAGCAGCAGGGCGAGGGCGGCGAGGGCCGGCTTGCGCTCGCGGGGCGGCACCGGGAGTTTGCGGGAGGCCGGTCCTGACAGCGTGCCCGGCGACCCCGGGCGCTCCGAGTTCACGGGCGCGCGGCTGTCACGGTCGGGCTTCTCGCTGATCCTCATGGGTGGGGGGCTCCCGAATCAGGAACCAGGCCGGCACCCTCACCATGCGCTGAAATCGGCCGCCACCGGGGCTGACCGAGATGAACCGCATGACCACGGTGCGGGACGGCATGGTCACGGATATGTAGGACGGGGGGTCGTTGGGTTATCGTCCGGAATTCTCATGCCATTGTGTGCAGCTTGCACCAAGCTCAGGGATGGAAACCGGACCCATGCTCATCCACTATCGATTAACTGTCAACGGGAGCGTCAAGAATCGCCGTGGTCCCGTGACACCGATCGCACTGATATTTCCGCTGTTATTCCCCTTTGTATCGAACGTATCGTCCGCCACAGTTACCACTCTGGTTTCCCCTGCGAAGCGGCATCTTAACCGCCCGTCCCGCCGTCCTCACCTTCGGGGCCAGGCCGCGTCTCCTGGTCGATCCAGTGCAGATAGGCGCCCAGGCCGCCCTCCACCGGGAGGCTGATGATCTCCGGCGTCTCGTACGGATGCTCGCGGCGGATGTGCTCGGTCAGCTCGACGGATCGGTCGCGGGTGGTCTTGATGAGCAACAGGTACTCCTCGGCCGTCTCCACCGCGCCCTTCCACCGATAGGTGCTCGTGACGGGGCCGACGATCTGGGCGCATGCGGCGAGTCTGGCGGAGACGGCCGACCGGGCGAGCTCAGCGGCCTTGTCACGGTCCTCCACCGCGATCTGGACCTGCACGTAGTCCGGCATGACAGCTCCCCCATCCCTCGCTGGACCGGCCCCCACGGCCGGTTGTACACAGCTTTATCCACAGCGACAGTGTGTTATCCCCGAGCACGCTTCCGCCCGAATCATGGCGATAAATCCGGTTTAAGACCGTAAATCTGGACACATCATCCCCGAGTTATCCACAGGAGGGTGGGTTATCCACAGTCGTCACCCACAGACTCCTGTGGGAAACCCACAGAGAGACTCAGCGGCCCGCGATAACCACCCAGCCTAGTCGTCTTTCTGTATCGGTCTTTAGGGTCGAGAACGGGCGAAACAAGCACTGATGTGCTGAAACCTGGATAGGCGGGAAGGATAGCTACGTCCCCCCTCGACAGATACATAGTCCGGCCCGGCAGCTGGGTGCGGAGCTCTTGAGAAGGAGGGGGTTATGAACAGAATTCTGGCGTCGAGCGTCGGGCTGGCCACAACCGTCCTGCTGGTAAGCGCATGTGGCGGAGCCAACAAGCCCGCGACCAGCTACAGCAGGGCGGCGGCCAACGCCACCGAGTCACCGACCAGCACCGAGACGTCCCCATACCCCGGGTCCTCGCCGACCACCAGCACGAGCCCCACCTACACCTCGCCGGGAGCGTCGCCGTCGGGGACCGAGTCGATGATGAGCCCCATGCCGACGCCCGAGCACGCGAAGGTCAAGGTCGCGGACTCGAAGTACGGCAAGGTCCTGGTCGGCGAGAACGACAAGCCTCTGTACGTCTTCGAGAAGGACACGGACAACATGTCCAACTGCTACGACAACTGCGCGGTCACCTGGCCGCCGCTCCTCAGCCGCGGCAAGCCCCAGGCCGGCACCGGGGTGAAGGAGACCCTCCTCGGCACCGCGACCCGCAAGCAGGGAGAGAAGCAGGTCACCTACGACAAGCACCCGCTGTACTACTACGCAGGCGACATGATGGCCGGGGAGTTCAACGGCCAGGGCAAGAACCAGTTCGGCGGCAAGTGGTATCTCGTCGGCCCTGACGGCAAGAAAGTGGAGAAGTAGGGAGACGGGCACCCGCAGGTCTGGTTGACGTAAACCTCCGGACCGGATGAACTCCCGTCGCTACGTTATGCGCGGGAGCCGGACCCGGAGGAGACGCCGCATGCGGATCATGCTTACCGTGGTCTCAGAGCACGGCCATCGTGACGTCGTCATCGATGGCGACGAGGAGACCACGGTCGCGGGCCTCGCCGCGGCGTTGAAAGGCGCGCCGGGAGAGACCCGCGGCAACGTCGTACGGCTGTCGCGTGCGCGCGCGCCGTACGGCCTCGGCGGACAGGCGCGCCCGCGCGGGCGGGAGGCGCCCTCGCTCTGGGTCGACGGCAGGCGGCTCGACCCGGACGCGCCCATGGTCGCGGCGCTCCGCGACGGCGACCTGGTGACGCTCGACCAGCGGGCCGCCGGGTCGACGCTCCTCACCGAGCCCGGCGGCGTGATCGAGATCAGGGTGGTCGGGGGGCCCGCTGCGGGCTCGGTCCACAGGCTCGGCCTGGGGGTCCACGTCATCGGGTCCGATCCCGCGTGCGCGGTGCCGGTCGGCGACCACCATCTGCCGCCCGAGGCCGCCGAAGTGCGCGTCACACCGGACGAGGTCCTCGTCCGGTCCGCCTTATCCCCCGGCAGGCCCCCGGCGAAGACGTCACGCCGGACCCGCCGCAAGGTGGGGAAGCGCGCACGGGGCGGGGCCCCCGAACGCGGCGCCGAGAGGGCCGAGGTCATCGGCGCCCTCACGCGCGGGGCGACGCACACCGTCCCCCAGCTCGCGGGCGAGCCGGTGAGCGGCCCCCGGCCCTGGCCCGACGGCGCGCCGCTGACCTGCGGGAACTCCGTCCTCGTCCTACGGGCGACCGAGCCGCCCGACGCGCACCTGGACGTCCTGCCCGAGGGCGGCCTCGCCTACAACCGGCCGCCCCGGCTGCGCCCGGCCGAGCGGCGCAGGCGGTTCGAGGTGCCGGCGGAGCCCACGCGGGGCGAGGGCATGCGGTTGCAGCTCCTGGCCGCCTGCCTCCCGGCCCTCCTCGGTTTCACCATGGCCGCGGTGTTCCACATCTGGTACTACCTGCTGATCGCGCTGATGACTCCCGTGATCATGATCGGCCAGTGGATCAGCGACCGGCGGCACGGCCGCAGGAAGTACCGCCAGGACATGAAGGCCTACAGGGAGCGCCTTTCGGCCTTCGAGGCGGCGGTCGAGAAGGCCAGGGCGGTGAACGAGCTCGAACGCCGCGCCGCCTCCCCCGACGCCGCCGAGCTGCTGCTCACGGCGACCGGTCCCCGGCGGCGCCTGTGGGAGCGCAGAAGCCACGATCCCGACGCGCTGCGGCTGCGCATCGGCCTGGCCGACCTGCCGGCGGAGATCGAGTTCGTTCCCGAGCGCGGCGCGTCTCCCGACATCACGCTGCCCGAGCTGCCGGTGTCCGGGGCCGTGCCGGTCTCGCTGGCGATGCGCAGGCTCGGCGTGGCCGGCATGACCGGTCCGCGCGAGGTGACGCTGGGCATCGCGAGGTCGCTGGTCGGCGCCGCCGTCACCCTGCACAGCCCCCGCGACCTCGCCGTGGTCGTGCTCTCCGCCGGGGCCGACGGGGCGGCTCAGTGGAACTGGACGCGCTGGCTGCCGCACTGCGCGCCACGGGACGCCGACTGCGTCGCGCTGGTCGGCGCCGACCCCGAGGCGGCGGCCCAGCGGGTCGCGGAGCTGGCGGCGCTGATCGGCGAGCGCCTCGGCCCCGACGACCACGGCCTGGCCCCGCTCGCCCCGGCAAAGGGATGGGGGCGCTCGTTCCTCCCCGACGAGGAGCCGCTGTTCGCCGCCTACGACGACCGCCCTTACGACGTGCTGGTCATCCTCGACGGCGCCCAGGTGCTGCGTGCCCTTCCCGGCATGCCGCAGGTTCTCAGGCAGGGGCCACGCGCCGGGGTCTACACGATCGCCATCGACGAGGACCAGCGGCTCCTCCCTGAGGAGTGCGCGACGGTCGTCGACTGCGGGCCCGAGGGGTTCGTACGGCTGCGCGGCGGGGGCCTGGACGCGATCGGCGAGGTCCTCGCCGACCAGGTCTCGCCCGCGTGGTGCGAGCGCCTGGCCCGGTCGCTCTCCCCGCTGCGCGACGTGAGCAGGGACGACGCCACGGTCGTGCTCCCCGGGTCCGTACGCCTGCTCGACCTGCTGGAGCTGAGCCCCACCGGCCGCGCCGTGGCCACGCGGTGGCGGTCGGGAGGCCGTACGACCGAGGTGCCGATCGGCGTCGGGGCCGAGGGCCCGTTCAGCGTCGACCTGCGCACGGACGGCCCCCACGCGCTCGTCGCGGGAACGACGGGCGCGGGCAAGTCGGAGTTGCTCCAGACGCTGATCTGCTCGCTGGCCGTCGCCAACCGGCCCGACGAGATGACGTTCGTGCTGATCGACTACAAGGGCGGCGCGGCGTTCAAGGAGTGTGTGCGGCTGCCGCACACCGTCGGCATGGTCAGCGACCTCGACGAGCACCTCACCCAGCGGGCGCTGGCCTCGCTCGCCGCCGAGATCCGCCGCAGGGAGCGGCTGCTGCTCGCGGCCGGGGCCAAGGACATCGACGACTACCACGAGCTCAGGGACCACGCCGCCGCACCGCTCGCGCCGCTTCCCCGGCTGCTGCTGATCATCGACGAGTTCGCCGCCATGGTGGCCGAGCTGCCCGACTTCATGGACGGGCTGGTCGACATCGCCCGGCGCGGCCGTTCCCTCGGGATCCACCTCGTCCTCGCCACCCAGCGGCCCGGAGGCGTGGTGACCGCCGACATCCAGGCGAACACCTCGCTGCGCATCGCACTGCGCGTCACCGAGGCCACGGAGTCGGCCGACGTCATCTCCGGGCCCGAGGCCGCGCACATCTCCAAGTCCACTCCCGGACGGTGTTACGTGCGCTCCGGCATCGGGGCCGCGCAGGCCGTCCAGACGGCGCGGGTCGGCGGGAGGGTGCCGGAGGCCGCGCGCCGGAGCTCGGGCCCGAGGGTCGTCGAGGTGGGCTGGCGCGACCTCGGGCACCCGCTGCGCACCGGTCCGCAGGGAGGCGCGGGCGGGGTCAACGGAGGGCCCACCAGCGACCTGGCCGTACTGGTGGACGCCGTGGTGGAGGCCACCCGCATCATGGGCATCAAGGAGCAGCCGAGCCCCTGGCTCCCGCCTCTGCCCGAGACGGTCCTTGTGGAGAAGTCCGCGCGGGGCGGCGACAGGGTCCTGCTGCGGGAGCCCACGCACGGCGGCGACACGGTCCTGCTGGAGTCGTCCGCGCGGGGCGGCGAGGTGCCCTTGGAGAGGTCCGCGCGGGGCGGCGAGGTGCCGCCGCTGTGGTTCGGCCTCACCGACCTGCCGTGGGCCCAGGACCGCCGGCCGCTCGTCCTCGACCCGGCCCACGGCGGTCACCTGCTGATCGCCGGCACGGCCCGCACCGGCAGGTCCACGGCCCTGCGCACCCTGGCAGGCT
The DNA here is from genome assembly GCF_043197795.1 of Sphaerisporangium sp. NPDC049003. NCBI lineage: Bacteria > Bacillati > Actinomycetota > Actinomycetes > Streptosporangiales > Streptosporangiaceae > Sphaerisporangium > Sphaerisporangium sp. NPDC049003. The sequence continues at coordinate 189,271 of NZ_JBICTU010000014.1, read as the reverse complement.
CCATCGCCCTGCACGCCTCGCCCGAGGACGTACACCTGCACGCGATCGACTGCGGCTCGGGCTCCCTGCTGCCTTTGGTGGCGCTCCCGCACTGCGGCGCGGTCGTCACCCGCGACCAGCTCGACCGCGTCGAGCGCCTGCTCACCCGCCTCCGCACCGAGGTCGGCCGCAGGCAGCAACTCCTCGCCGAGGCCGGGTACGCCTCCCTGGCCGAGGCCAGGGCCGCGAACAGACCTCACACCACGGCCTTCCCTGCCGGGGATGGCGCCACGGCTTCCCTGGACGGGGTCAGGGGTGACGCGACGCTGCGGATGCCGTGGCTGGTGCTGATGCTCGACCGGTGGGAGGGCTTCGCGGCGGCGTTCGAGGGCTACGACTACGGACGGCTGCTCGACGCGCTCATGCAACTGCTCCGCGAGGGGCCCGCGGTCGGGCTGCGTGCCGTGGTGACCTCCGACAGGTCGGGGCTGCTCGGCCAGATCTCGACGCTGTTCGAGGACCGGCTGATCATGCGGCTGGCCGACCCGGCCGACTACGGCCTGGCCGGGCTCCCGCCGCGCAGCCTCCCGTCCGCCATGCCGCCGGGACGCGCGATCTCCGTCGGCGAGCAGGGCGTGGTCGAGAGCCAGATCGCCCTGCTGTGCGTCGATCCCTCGGGCCCCGCCCAGGTCGCGGCGCTTCAGGCGCTCGCCCGTACGGCCGCGGCGCGCTTCCCGAGCCCCGGCTCGCTGCTCAAGGTGGACGCGCTGCCCATGCGGATCACCTCCTCCCAGGCCCTGGAGCTCGTCCCCGCCTTCGAGCCGCCCTCGCCCCTGTGGGCGCTGCTCGGCGCGGGCGGCGACTCCCTGGCCCCTCTCGGGGTCGACCTGCTCGCGCAGGGCCCGGCGGCCGTGATCGCGGGGCCGTCCAGGTCCGGCCGGTCGTCCGTGCTGCTCACCGCCGCCCGCTCGCTGCTCGGCCAGGACACACCGGTCGCCGTGGTGGCGCCCCGGCGCAGCCCCCTGCGCGAGCTGTCAGGGGAGCCGGGCGTGCTCGCGGTCCTCGGCGGGGACGGGGAGGCGGGCGACCTGCCCGGCGCGCTCGCCGGCCACGACCGGTACGTGGTCATCGTGGACGACGCGGAGCTGGTGTCCCCCGACTCGCCCCTCGGCCTGGCGCTGGAGGGCACGCTGCGCAGCGGCAGGGACGGGGAGCACGGGCTCCTGATCGCGGGCACCACCGGTGACCTCGCGACGGCCTACCGGGGGTTCGTGGCCGAGGCTCGCAAGGCGCGCACGGGGCTGCTGCTGTCGGTCCAGAGCCCGGCGGACGGCGACCTGTTCAACGTCCGGCTGCCGCGCGGCGCGGTGGGCGGCCCTCCCGGCCGCGGCCTCCTGGTGATCTCCGGAACCCCCACCCCCATCCAAACCGCCCTGACCACCTGACGACACGCCCGTCGGCGGGTCACCCGTTCCCTGCGAGGGAAGGGAGCAGTTCCGCGATCAGGGCCTCCGTCTCGGGGACGAGCCGCCCCCAGTACTGGGAGGCGGCGGCGCGCTGCCGCAGCGTCCCCACCCAGAGCTGGAGGGTGCCCATGTCGCCCGTGGCGTGCGCGGCCCGCAGCAGGTCGCGCCACAGCCCCTCGTCACCCTCCGAGACGCGCAGCCCGGCCAGGGCCGCCCCGATGGCGCCATCGGGATCACCGGCCCGCATGCGCAGCTCGCACAGCCGGTGGGCCGCGTCGGACACCCGGGCCGTGACCTCCTGGCCCACCGGGTCCCCCGCGAGCCACAGGTAGCGGCCGGCCGGGTGCCCCGACGCCAGCGGCCCTCTGACCAGGGCGAGAGCGTCGTCGAGCGCCTCGGCCTCGCTCGTGGGGTTGTACCGGGCGATACGGATGAGCTCGCGGAACACCGGCCAGTCCACGCGCACCTCAGGACCGAGCCGAAGGAGGCCCGCGGTGTCGACGTACAGGTTGAAACGTCCCGCGCCGTCCATGCCGAGCCACTCCTGCGCGCGGACGATGGCGGCGTCCCGCACGGCGACCTCGACGCCGCCCGGCCACAGCGCCCCGTCCAGAGTCCTCGGATGGACGCCGCCCGGGTGCGTGGCCAGGTAGGCGGCCAGCTCGGAGCAGATGGCCACCTGATCCTCCTCCAGGGGCCGGGGGGTGAGGACCCGGACGGTCCCGAGCACCGAGACCTCCGCCGACGGGCTGAAGGACGGGTCGAGCTGCGCCGCCGCGAGGCCGTTCGGCTCCGGCTCTGGAAGGGGCGGCGGGTTCCCGTGGACGGCGGTGCGGAAGAGCTCGGCGATCCGCGCGTACTGGCGTTCGCTCAGGAGCTGCCCCGCGACGTCCAGACCCAGCTCCTTGACGCAGGCCCGGCCTTCCTCGGTGAGCTCCCAGGTCCACGCTGAGCCCGTCGACCCGTCGCCCGCTATGAGACAGCCGGTGGGCGTCCGCGTGCCGCTACGGGTCAGCTCCGCCAGCTGTGCGGCCTCCTCAGGGGTGACCGGCGACGCCGACAACAGGTACGTGGGCATCCACGCCCCGCCATCAGCGCCGATGCGCCGAGAGTCGGCTTCGGCGGCCGTACGCGCCCGCTGGACCTCGGCCGTACGCGCCGTGAGTTCAGGCAGCACCTCGGCGACGCTCCCGGCGACGGCGACCCGGTCAGGGGCGACCATCGCCAGCTCGTGGCCGAAGCCGACCAGGAGCAGCCGCATGTGGTCGGACCATCGGCTGGTCGCCAGCTCGACCGCCGCCGCCGCGAGGGCCGCGGCCACGCTCGGTCCAGGACCGCGAAGCTCGACCAGGCCGCGGGCCGTCTCCAGGTCGATCAGCACGCGCCCGCTCTCGTTCGTGCCGATGGAGACAAGCCCCGGATAGGGGGCCAGGGTGCCCGCCACGGCCTGCTCGTTCAGGGACGAGCCGTCGAGGGCGTCCAGCCGCCAGACCCGGCCGCCGTCCACGGCCGTCCACGGCGGGGGCACGTCCTCGTCGCCCGGATGGATCCACAGGTCGATGTGGGTGGAGGAGAGGAAGGCACCGTAGACCGTCGGCGGCGTGCGACCCATGACCGCCAGTTCCTTGCTGAGGTGGCGCAGGCCGAGGTCGAGCGTCCTCGCGCCGGTCTGGTCGGCGGCGAGCAGGAGTGCCTTCTCCACGAGCGCCGTGTCGCCGGTCGGCGTCGGGAGCCCGGATCCGGGCGGCCGGGTCCAGAGGCGCTCCCTGCGCCTCCGCCCGAGCGCCGCGAGCAACCCCGCCGCGCTGAGCGACCCGGCGCTGACGAAGCCGGAGATCGCGCCGAGCGACCCCGCCCCGGGGGACGATCCCGCCGCGGACCCTTGGATCCCTGGAGCGCCCGGCCCGGGGGCCGGGGCGCCCGCGTGCCGGCCCGTCTCGTGGGATGCCGGGCCCCACCCGGCCGCGTTCACCCCAGGGTGGGGTCCCCCGCGACGGTGCGGCAGTCCGCGCAGGTCGCGCGTGGCCTCCGGGTCGTCGGGGTCGTCCGGGTGCTCCGGGAGCTCCGAGGTCGAGGCGGGCCTGGTGACCAGTACGGACGCGGTGGTGACCAGGCGGTGAGCCAGGGCCTGGGTGCCGCGCGCGAAGGGGATCCGGGGCGGCGCGCCGGCCCTGCCGATCGCGGACAGCTCGGCGACCACGCAGACGACCGACTGGAGCCAGACCGGCCAGACGAGCACCGAAAGCATGTCCAGAACGGCGCCCGGCCCGAGCCGCCGGGCCAGCGTGTCCAGGGAGAGCCCGCCGTCGGGAAGCGGGGAGCCGAAGACGCGGACCAGCGCGTACGGCACCCCGGCCACCAGGGCGAACAGGGCGAACAGGGCGACGACGGCGAGGACGCCGAGCAGGATGCCGGACGCCGTCCGCGCCTGCGGGCGCACGGGTGGTGTTGCCATTTCCTCGATCCCTGACCTGGCCTGTCCGTGGGGATGCCTGACCTGTCCCCGGCCCCGCGGCGGCACCGTTGCCCAGGGCGCCGCCGCCGAATCCGATGATGGTCAGGAGTATGCCTACCATCCGACCGTCACGAAGACGCCCAAGGCCCGTGATCCGGCCCCGGAGGGTCACTGGCAGCCGGGGCTGCCGTCGTCGGGGCGGAAGCATTCGATGGGTCCGCCGAAGGTGGAGGTGATCCTGAAGGACATGCCGGGAAGCAGGGGGACCACCGCGACGGCGTCGCCCTCGACGGTGACCCCGCGCTGGTCACCCCTCTGCCAGGCCCGTACGACGACGGACTGGAGCATCTTGGGCCCGACGGTTCGCACGACCGTACGGGCGCGGGACTCGGCGGCGCCCTGCCAGCCCTCCGTCCCGGTGCCGGCGGCGCGGGCGATCCTCGCGCCCTCCCGCGCGGCCGCGTCGGCGACCTGCCTGCCGTGGAAGACCAGGGTGAACTGGACGATCAGCAGGATGACCACGAGCACGACCGGCATGATCAGCGCCAGCTCGATGACCGAGGCTCCCCGGTCTCCCTGTCGCCGCCTCATGATCCGAGCATCCTCATGGCGGCGGGATAACTCAGGAACAGCGCGAACCCGGCGCACAGCAGGAACCGGGCGAACAGCATCGACCGCTCCCCGGCCCGGCCTTCGATCTCCGCCAGCCGGTGGCGGCGTATGACCTCGGCGCGGGCCGCCAGGGACCGCCGAAGCCTCGCGCCGTCGTCGGTGGCCGGCCCCAGCGAGGACGACAGGTCGCGCAGTTCGTCCACGTCGATCTCCTCTCCGAGCCGGCCCAGGGCCTGCCAGGGCGTGATCGCGGCGAACCTGGCGTTCACCAGCGCGTCGCGGATCCGCCACATCGCCCAGCCGTCTCCGAGGGACGAGGCCGACATCAGCGCCTCGGGCACTCCCGCGCCGCCCGCCAGGTTCACGGCCACGAGGTCGAGGAAGGCGCCGACGACGCGCCTGAACTCGCGCCTGCGGACGGCGGCGTGCCTCCGGAGCCGCAGATCCGGGAGTACGAACAAGATCAGGGCGAGGACGACCGCCGACGACAGCGGCACCGCGAGCCGGAACTCCCAGCCCATGAGCGTGGTCCACGCGGCCACGGTCGGCGCGGCGAGCAGCCCGGCGGCGCCGAGCAGGCACTTGGAGGCGAGATGGTCCTCGAACGACCTGCCGAGCAGCGCCAGATCGGCCCGGACCGAGCGCTGCTCCCACCCCCGAGCCGCGTAGAAGCGCGCGGCGGACTCGCCGACCTCGCGGCGGATCGGGCCGGTGTCCTCCCCGGTCGGCGGCTCTCCGGCGCGGTGCCCGTCACGACGTACGGCGTCGGCGGCGAGGAGCCGTGCGGCGAGCCCCGGCCGGGTGGGGAACAGCGCGCGCAGCAGCAGGAACACCCCCAGCCCGACGAGCGCGCCCCCGGCCAGCGATCCCGTCATCGCGTCACCCCCGCCTCGGTGGTGGGCGCCGGCAGGGGTCCGGCCAGTGTGCGGCCGGGTCTGTCGAATCTGGGGAGCCCGCGCGTCCAGGCGAAACCCGCGGCGAACAGCCCCGCCACGACCAGCAGGACGAGTTGCCCGGCCGGGCCCGTGTACTCGGCGACGTAGGAGGGGCGCAGGACGACCAGAGCGGCGGCCGACCCGAGCGACGCGCCCACCGCGATCTGGACGCCGCGCCGGGCGGAACGCCGCTCGGCCTCGACCCTGCGGCGGATGTGAAGCTCCTCGCGGGCCGATCCCGCGAGCGCGCCGAGCACCTCGCGAAGACCCGGCCCGCGCAGCTTGGCGTTGAGGATCAGGGCGGCGATGACAAGGTCGGCGGAGGAGTCGCCGATGTCGTCGGCGAAGCGGTGGAGGGCGTCCGAAAGCGGCATCCGGGTGTGGAGCCTGTCGACCAGGGCGACCAGGTGTGGCTGGAGGGTCGGGGCGGCCGCCCGTACCGAGGCCGGGATCGCCTGCTCCAGGCCCGCCGTGCCCACGACGCTCTCCCTCAGCGAGTCGGTCCAGGCGGCGAGCGCCTCCAGACGGCGCGTCGCGGCGCGCTCCTCGGCGGCGCCGCCCACCAGTCCATGCCAGCCGAGAACCAGCAGGCCGCAGCCCGCGGCGACCACAGGCCAGCCGGTGGCGATCAGTACGGCGCCGCCGACGGCGACAGCTGCCGTCGCGCGAACGGAAAGCTTCGTCGCACGGGGCCCGGCCGGCCGGTCCGTACGGGCGGAGGCTCTCGTGCCGCCCCTCAAGAACGCCACAAGCAGGAACACCCCGCCACCGATCGCCGCCCCACCCAGCAGGACCAGCGACAACTGGATCACCGGCGTCGCGGGGGTCATGCCGTGCTTCTTTCGGGGGCTATCGCGGGGGGTTGGGCGTGGCGGCCCTGCTGGCGGGCTCCGTGGTCGGTCCGGGAGAGAACGGTGGCGGCGAGTTCGCGCGCCGAGCGGATGAGCAGGGTACGGCCGAGCCGCCCGCCCCACTCACCGCGCAGCAGTTCGGCGCCCCTGACGTCGTGGGCGAGGCCGCCGAGCACCACGTCGGGCGTCCCGCTCGCGGCGAGCACGCGACGCACCTCGGCGATCGCCTTCTTGAACCTCTTGGCCTCGGCGATCACCACGACGCCCACGGGGGGCGGGGCCGGCGTGCGCTCGGCGAGGGCGTCGGTCAGCGCCGCGACACGGTCACGGAGGTGGGCCACCTGGTCGAGCTGGGGGCGGGCGAGCAGCAGGACGAGGTCGGCGGCGGCCAGCAGGCCGTTGATCGGAGGGTAGGACCCCACCCGGCCGCAGTCGGCGATGACGTCCGTGCCGGGCAGTTCCCTGAACGCCAGCGCCAGCGGTTCCCAGAGCCACGTCAGCCCGGAGGCCTGTTCGGCTCCGCCGATGCCCGCGAGGACTTCCAGCCCCCCGACGAGCCGTTGGGTGTGCTCGTGGACCAGCGAGGCGTCCAGCCCCCTGCGGGCGGCGACTCCCAGGCTGAGGAGACCCCTCCCCGCGTCGAGGGGATGACCCTGCTCCGCGGGCAGGCGGTAGGCGAGATCGCCTCCGGCGGCGTCGCACTCGGCGAGCAGCGCCTGGCGCGGCCAGACCGCCGCGAGCGCGGTGGCCGCGGTCGTGACCCCCGGGGCGCCCTTGTCCGCGGCGAGCGCGATCAGTGCCATGCCTCTCAGCCCTGCCTGTCGGTCGCCGTCGGGGTCGGGCCGGTGGTTCGCCGGGTGGTCGGCGTTGTGGTCGGGCGGCCTGTCGGCCTGGCGCTCGGCCTGGCGGTCGTGCCGCCGGTCGGACGGGACGAGGGCGTACGGACCGGCTGGGTCCCGCCGCGCGGGGTCGTCGAGGGCCGTGGGGTCGTTGAGGGCCGCGTCGAGGGCCGTGGGGTCTGCCGCGCGTCCGGACCGGGCGCGCCGGTCGTGGCGTCATTCGGGTCCGAGGTCGTACCGGCGGATGGCCCGCCGGTGGGCGGCGCCTGCGGAGGTACCTCGGCCGGCAGTCCAGGGAGGTAAGCCAGGCCGATGCGGCCCGCCGACGCGTGGGCCACGATGGTGGGCGCGACCTCGGTGTCGACGACGACCGACAATGACGTGGACCCGCCTCCCGAGCCGCTCGGCCCGTCGTCCACGAAGTTGACCAGTGCGTGGGCGGCGAGGACCCTGCCGCCCTCGACCGTGCCGTCCCCGCCGGGCACGAAGATCACCTGGACCCGGTCGCCCTTCTGGAGGCCGGGAGGAACCTGGCCGGCCTTGAGCAGGAGCCCGACGACCGCCTTGCCCGGGCGCAGTTCCGAGGAGGCGAGCGCCACCATCCCGTCGTTCAGCAGCGTCCCCGGCACGAGGTCGACGGCGGCGAATTGCCGGCCCACCTCCTCGCGGGCGGACCACGGGACGTACCGGACGTCCGCGACCGCGATCCGCACCTCCTTGAGCGCCCGTACCGGGATCCGCTGACCGGCCCCCACCCGCTCCGTCACCGCGATGGCCGACACCCGCTCGCCGTTCCGGACGAACATCACGGCCGTGACCAGAGCGCCGCCGACGATCAGCAGGATGGCCAGCAGCGCCAGGGCGGGCCTGCGCTCGCGAGGGGCGACGGGCAGCTTCCGTCCCTGCGGGAAACCGGGTGACGGCGTCTTGCCGGCGAGCCGTCGCGCCTCTGGGCCACGGAAGGGGGGTTGCTCGGTAACCCTCATCGGTGAGGACTCCAGAGTTTGGGGACACTGCTGGCGAGCACCGACATTACTCAGATTGGATCAGGATCGCCGTAATAAGCCCGGAAACCGCACTCGTGTCTGACTTTGCGAGGCACCAGCGGTCAATAGGGCGTTAAGGGCACGGAAGACGGCCCGGAAACACGAAAGCCCGGCGGGGAACTCCACCCGCCGGGCTCCGGCCTCGCGCGCTATCGCGTCGCGGACTCGATGTTGCCGCGGTAGGTGGTGATGATGCGGGAGGCCTCGGCCAACTCCTCCGACATCCTCTGGAACGCCTGACGGTAGTTCTGCCAGGCACCGCCGAACCGCACCGCACCGGGGCCCGTCCACGCGGTGCCGACCTTCGCCGCCTCACGGTCGAGCGCCGCCATCGTCTGGCGCACCTGCTCCGCCTGCTGCGTGAACTGAGCGGCCATGTTCTGCATTTCCACGGGGTCGCCGCCGAGCAGGCTCTGGCTCATGCCGGTCTCCTTCGGGATCGTCTGCATACAGGGGGTAGCCAAACGCCCCTACCCTAGACGTGAAACCCCTATGGCGCACTGGTTATACCGAGTAGTTATCACCCCCCACCCACACGGGGGTGCCCGGTTCCCGGGAAGAAAGGCCGGGGGTAGGGGCTCACGCGAGATCAGAGGCCGCTTACACTCCGTGGGAGGCGCGCAAGGCCTTTGGAGGAAAGGGACAACCTCGGTGCAGAAGGTCCTGATCGCCAATCGTGGCGAGATAGCGGTGCGGATCGCCCGCGCATGCAAGGATGCCGGGCTGATCGGCGTCGCGGTGTACGCCGACCAAGATCTCGACGCCCTTCACGTGCGGATGACGGAGGAGGCGTACGCGCTCGGCGGGCAGTCACCCGCCGAGACGTACCTCGACATCGGCAAGTTGCTGCGCATCGCGGCCGTGTCCGGTGCGGACGCCGTCCATCCCGGGTACGGCTTCCTGGCGGAGAACGCCGAGTTCGCCCAGGCCGTGATCGACGCCGGGCTGGTGTGGATCGGCCCCCCGCCGTCGGCGATCACGTCGCTCGGCGACAAGGTGGCCGCCCGGCACATCGCCCAGCGGGTGGGCGCGCCGCTGGTGGCGGGCACGCCCGACCCGGTGTCCGGCGTGGAGGAGGTCGTCGCCTTCGCCGCAGAGCACGGCCTGCCGATCGCGATCAAGGCCGCCTTCGGCGGCGGCGGGCGCGGGCTGAAGGTCGCCCGCACGATGGAGGAGATCCCCGACCTGTACGAGTCGGCGGTGCGCGAGGCCGTGACGGCGTTCGGGCGCGGTGAGTGCTTCGTGGAGCGCTACCTCGACCGGCCCCGCCACGTGGAGACGCAGTGCCTGGCCGACCGGCACGGCAACGTGGTGGTGATCTCCACCCGCGACTGCTCGCTGCAGCGACGGCACCAGAAGCTGGTCGAGGAGGCCCCGGCCCCGTTCCTGTCCAGCGAGCAGCGGGAGCTGCTCTACAGCTCCTCCAAGGCCATCCTCAAGGAGGCCGGCTACGTCGGGGCGGGCACCTGCGAGTTCCTGGTCGGCCAGGACGGCACGATCTCCTTCCTGGAGGTCAACACCCGGCTGCAGGTCGAGCACCCCGTCAGCGAGGAGGTCACGGGCATCGACCTGGTGCGCGAGATGTTCCGCGTCGCCGACGGCGAGCCGATCGGGTACGACGACCCCGAGGTCCGGGGGCACTCGATCGAGTTCCGGATCAACGCCGAGGACGCCGGGCGCAACTTCCTGCCCGCACCCGGCACGCTGACCACGATGCGCGCCCCCGCGGGCCCCGGCGTGCGCCTCGACGCGGGGTACGAGGCCGGCATGACGGTCCCGCAGTCGTTCGACTCGCTGGTGGCCAAGCTGATCGTCACCGGCCGCACCAGGGCCGAGGCCCTCGCGCGCTCCCGCCGCGCGCTGGAGGAGTTCTCCGTCGAGGGCATGCCCACCGTCCTGCCCTTCCACCGGGCCGTCGTGTCCGACCCCGCCTTCACCGATGAGCCCTTCAGCGTGCACACCCGGTGGATCGAGACCGAGTTCGACGGCGTGATCGAGCCCTACGCCGGGGAGACCGCGACAGAGGAGCCGGTCGAGCGCGAGCGAGTGGTCGTGGAGGTCGGCGGCAAGCGCCTTGAGGTGGTGCTGCCCGTCGCGCCCGCGATGGCACGGCAGTCCGTCCCCAAGAAGCCCGCCCGGCGCGCCGCCGGCAAGGGCTCGGCGGCGGCGGTGAGCGGCGACTCGCTGGTCAGCCCCATGCAGGGCACGATCGTCAAGGTGACGGCCTCCGACGGCGATGTCGTCCAGTCCGGCGACACCATCGTGGTGCTGGAAGCAATGAAGATGGAGCAGCCGCTCACCGCCCACAAGGGCGGCACTGTGACGGGCCTGGTCGCGGCCGTCGGGCAGACGGTCACCGCGGGAGCCTCCATCTGCGAGATCAAGGACGCCTGACCACCGCTGCGATGCCGGTCGCCCGGCGGATCGAGATACGGTTGCGTTTCGAGGAACCTAGTCGACGTCCCGTTCGTCCTGTAGGGCGAAGGAGGCATATAGCCGTGACCACTCATCCGGTGCGCCGCGCCACAGCCACAGTCGTGGCCATGCTGGCCGCACTTCTCACGCTTCTCGCGCTGTCGCCCGCCGCGCGGGCCGCGGCCCCGCCCGATCCGAACGCGATCGTGTCCGCCTGGAAGACCGGCGACCCGGTCTACGCCGGGCCGGGCGTGGCGCTCAGCTCCAGCCAGGTGTCCGACATCCGTGACGCGGTGAAGGGCGCGAACAGCAAGATCTACGTCGCCGCCCTCGCCGACGGCACGGTGACCGACAGCGCCTCTGCGGGTCACCTGATCACCGCCCTCGGCCAGGCGCTCTCGCAGCAGGGCCGTCCGCGTGCCACTGTCGCGATCCTCGACGGCACCACGCTGTTCGCGGGGTCCAGCGCCATCCGCAAGACCGGCCTGGCGGGTCAGCTCGCCACCGCGGCGACCAGCAACAACAAGGACGTCGTCACCGGCATGAAGGACTTCGTCGAGCGGGTCGACAAGGCCGTCAGCGGTGACACCAAGGGGGCCCTGAAGTCCGGAAGCGCCGCGAGCAGCGGCGGCGGTGGCGGGGTGCTGATCGGCATCCTGGTCCTCGCCCTGGTGGGCGGCCTCGGCATCTTCCTGTACTCCCGCAAGAAGAAGCGTGACCGCGAGGCCCAGGAGGCCCGTGAGCTCGCCGCGGTCAAGCAGACCGTCGAGGAGGACGTCACCAAGTTCGGTGAGGAGATCACCGCGCTCGACCTCGACGTCAGGGTGTCCGACAACCAGGCCCAGACCCAGGCCGACTGGCAGCAGGCCCTCGACGCCTACGAGCGCGCCAAGAACGAGCTCGCGGCGGTCAAGCGCACGGACGAGCTCCGCGGCGTGACCACCGCCCTTGAGGAGGGCCGTTACGCCCTCGCCTGCGTCAAGGCGCGCGTGAACAACGAGAGGCTTCCCGAGCGGCGCGCACCGTGCTTCTTCAACCCGCAGCACGGCCCGTCCGTCCGCGACGTCCTGTGGGCCCCGCCGAACGGCGCCCCCCGCGACGTGCCCGCCTGCGCGGCCGACGCGCAGCGCGTGGAGCAGGGCTTCGACCCGCACATGCGCGAGGTCATGGTCGACGGTCAGCGCCGTCCCTACTGGGACGCCGGTCCCGCGTACGCCCCCTACGCCTCCGGGTACTACGGCGGCTTCGGCGGCGGCGACCTGATGACGGGCATGCTGATCGGCACCATGCTCGGCAGTTCCTTCGGCGGCTGGGGTCACAGCGGCGGCTATGACGCCGGATACGCCGCGGGCGCCGAGTCGGCCGGTGGCGGCGACTGGGGCGGCGGAGGCGACTTCGGCGGCGGCGGAGACTGGGGCGGCGGGGGCGACTTCGGCGGCGGAGACTTCGGCGGCGGCGGAGACTGGTAGTCCCGGTCGGCTCCTTCGGCTCGTGGTGATCGTCACGGCCACGTGTTCCTCAGAGCCCCGGCGGGCCAATCGGCCCGCCGGGGCTCTTTCACGTGTACGACCGCTTCACGTGTACGACCGCTTCACGTGTACGACCGCTTCACGTGTACGACCGCTTCACGTGTACGACCGTGCGGATCGTCGCCACGTGTGGCCGGGGATGGCGAAAGCGATCTGCAAGGCGCGTGCAACCCCGCGTATATGATCACCTGTCACACTCGGCGCAGTTGTCGAGGAGGCCGCGTTGCGTCGTTCCATCCCCCTGGCCCTTGTATCCGGGCTGTTCGTCCTAGCCGTGTCGGCCCTGCCGGCGTCCGCCTCCACGCCGGGGGCCGTGACGGTCACGATCTCGGCGTCGGAAGCCGTGCTGACGGCGCCGTGCAAGCCCGGGTCGGGTGCCAAGCTGCGAGGCAGGAACTTCACCAACGGGGCCACGCTCCCGTACAACCTGCGCTGTGCCGACCTGACCAACGCCAAGCTGGACGAGGTCGACCTCACCCAGAAGGACCTGACGGGGGCCATCCTCCGGAACGCCTCGATGAAGGAGGCGGACTTCACCCAGGCCCGCCTGGAGTACGCGGACCTGAGCGGCGCCGATCTCTCCGACGCCGATCTCGGCCAGATGCACGCCAAGCACGCCACCCTGCGTAGGACGATCCTCACCGACGCCCACGGCGGCCAGGCCGAGTTCCCGCACGCCGACCTCACCGGGGCCATCATGGCCAGGGCCGAGCTGACCCAGGCGAACCTGACCGACGCGACACTGGTCGACGCGGACCTCAACGAGGCCACCCTGGGCCAGATCCAGGCCAGGAACGCCGACTTCACAGGGGCCAAGCTCCGCGACGCCAAGCTCGGCCAGGCCAAGCTTCAGTTCGCGGTGTTCAAGGGCGCCAACCTCACGAAGGCCGAGTTCGTCCAGGCGGAGCTGAACGGTGCGGACCTCAGCGGGGCGACGGTCGAGAAGGCGTCCTTCATCCAGGCCGACGACGTCGACCTCACCGGAGCGCTCGGCACTCCGGAGAACGTGCCGTACGACGCGCTCGGCAAGCTGTCCGAGCTTCTTCCCACCGGCTCTGAAGACGCGGGCGACCCATCTTCGGCTCAGCCGGTCGTCACTCGCGGAACCGGCGGGCTGGGCCTGGTGCTGGTGATCCTCAGCGGCGTGGGCCTCAGCGTCACCCTGATCCTCTGGGGGCTCTCCCACCGCCGCAGGGTCGAGCGGGAGCGCCGGTACGCCACAGCGCGGCGGACCGCCGAGGAGGAGGTGATCAAGCTGGGCGAGGAGATCGACTCGCTGGACTTCGACTACAAGATCAACCATATGACCACCAGCGGCGTGGACCAGGACTGGCGCCGCGCGCTGGACGCCTACGAGGCCGCCAAGCAGTCGCTCAACGCCGCCCAGAACATCCCCCAGCTCGCGGGGGTCGCAGCGGCCGTCTATCACGGCAGGGACGCCCTCGGACGCGTCAGATCCCGCCTGACGTGACCGGCCGGCGGGCCGCCGTGGTCACGGCGGTCGCCGTGGTCAGATCACGGTGGACTGGACGGGAAGCATCAGGCGCCGGGCGGCCTCGGTGATCGAGCCGGCCAGCGAGGGGTAGACCGCGAACGTGTGAGCGATCTGGTCGACCGTGAGCCGGTGCTGGACGGCCAGCGACAGGGCAAGGATCAGCTCAGAGGCACGCGGGGCGACGACGACGCCGCCGAGCACGATGCCGGTGTGCGGGCGGCAGAACAACTTCACGAAGCCGTCGTTGAAGCCCTGCATCTTCGCGCGGGCGTTGGTGGAGAGGGGCAGCTTGACGACGTTGGCCTCGACCTCGCCCGCCTCGATCTGCCGCTGCGAGACGCCGACGGCGGCGATCTCCGGGTCGGTGAAGATGGTGGACGCCACGGTGGCGAGGCGCAGGGGCTGCACGGCCTCCCCCAGCGCGTGCCAGACCGCGATGCGGCCCTGCATGGCCGCCACGGAGGCGAGCATGAGCACACCGGTGCAGTCGCCCGCGGCGTAGACCCCGGGGGCCGAGGTACGGGACACCTTGTCGACCTGGACGAAGCCGTTCCTGTCGAGGGTGACGCCCGCTTCCTCCAGGCCCAGGCCGGAAGTGTTCGGGATCATGCCGACCGTCATGAGGCAGTGACTGCCCTCGGCGGTGCGGCCGTCCTCCAGGGTGACGACCACGCCGTGCTCGGTGCGCTTGACCGAGGAGGCACGGGACTTGCCCATGACGTTCATGCCACGGCGCCGGTAGACCTCTTCGAGGACCTCGGCCGCGTCGGCGTCCTCGTTCGGCATCATCCGGTCACGGGAGGAGACGAGCGTGACCTCCGAGCCCAGCGAGCGGTACGCGCCGGCGAACTCGGCGCCGGTGACGCCGGAGCCGACGACGATGAGGTGCTCGGGCACCTCGTCGAGGTCGTAGAGCTGCCGCCAGGTGAGCACGCGCTCCCCGTCGGGCTCGGCGCCCGGCAGCACGCGCGGGGTCGCGCCGGTGGCCACGATGACGACGTCGGCCCTGATGGTCTGGTCGCCCACGCGCACGACCTGCGGGTCGACCAGGCGCCCCGAACCCCGGATGATCTCGACGCCCTCGGCGGTGAGCCTGGCCGCGATGTCTGCCGACTGGGCCTGTGCAAGCTCCTTGACGCGTTTGTTCACCAGCGGCATGTCGACCTGGATGCCGCCCACGTCCCCGTCGAGTCCACCGGTGAAATTGACACCGAGGGAGGATCCATCCAGAAGGGCCTGCTTGCGGACAGATGTGGCGATCATGGTCTTGGACGGCACGCAGTCGGTGAGCACGCACGCCCCACCCGGCCCGTCCTGCTCGACCACGGTGGCCGTGGCTCCGAGCTGAGCCGCGACCAGCGCCGCCTCGTAACCTCCGGGCCCGCCGCCAATGATCACAATCCTCGTCACATACCCCATTGTCCCGTATGGCGCGGGGTGCCCGGGGTGCAATACCCGATGAGATGCATCGAAGACCGGTAAAAAAGCTCGATTCTCACCGGAAAACCCCTAGGAATCCACTGATCCGAAGGCTCATCACCGGAAGAAAGAAAGCCGCCGCCACGCTCGGGCCGCGTGTTGGAAGCGCCCGGCCGGATCAGCACCCGGATCTTGGATTACTCTTGTGTGCCGTGCCTGTTTACGCCGCCTATGGCAGCAACATGGACCCCAAGCAGATGGCCCAGAGGGCTCCCCACTCGCCCATGCGCGGGACGGGCTGGCTGCAGGGCTGGCGCCTGACCTTCGGCGGCGAGGACGTCGGGTGGGAGGGCGCGCTCGCCACGATCGCCGAAAGCCCCGACGAGCACGTCTTCGTGGTCCTCTACGACGTGCCCGACTGGGACGAGTCCTCGCTCGACCAGTGGGAGGGGGCCGCGCTGGGGCTCTACCACAAGGTCAAACTGCGGGTGGCGACCCTCGACGGCGAGATCGTCGCGTGGTTCTACGTGCTCGACGGGTACGAGGGCGGCCTGCCGTCCGCCCGTTACCTGGGCATCCTCGCCGACGCCGCCGAAAAGGCCGGGGCCCCCGACGACTACGTCACCGACATCCGCAGCCGCCCCTGCACCTCGATCGGCGACTGACCACCCAGCACCCCAGGCCCAGCGCCCACTCCTGATTCGCAGCACCTACGAGCGGCAGGCGTCCCTACTTTCGTGAGGCCAGTACGTCGGTGAGGGATTGGGCGGCGTGGACGGCGTCCGTGTAGCTGTTGTACAAGGGGGCGAAACCGAAGCGGAGGATGTCGGGGGTGCGGAAGTCGCCGATGACCTCGCGGGCCGTCAGCTCGGCGACGAGCTCCCCCGCGCCGGGGTGGCGCAGTGAGACCTGGTGGCCACGGTTCCCGTCGCGTGGGGTGACCACCTCGACGGCGTCCCCGAGCAGCTCGTCCACGCACTCCATGAAGAACCCGGTGAGCGACAGGCCCTTGGCCCGTACGTCCGCGAGGTCCACGCCGTCCCAGACCTCCAGCGCGGCCTCCAGTGCCAGCAGCGAAAGGATGTCGGGAGTACCGGCCCGGGCACGGGCGATCCCGGGCGCCGGCTCGTACGCCGGGGCCATCGCGAACGGATCACGGTGGCCACCCCACCCCGACAGCGGCTGGCGGAACGACCCCTGGAGATCACGCGGCACGTAGACGAAGGCGGGTGACCCCGGGCCGCCGTTGAGGAACTTGTACGTGCATCCGACGGCCAGGTCGACGCCGAGCGCGTCCAGCTCGATCGGGAGCACGCCCGCGCTGTGGCACAGATCCCACACCACCCGCGCGCCCACCGAGTGGACCCTGGCCGTGAGGCGGGCCATGTCGTACAGGCGCCCGGTCTTGTAGTCCACGTGGTTGAGCAGGACCACCGCCGTCTGCTCGCTCAGCGCATCATCGAGCTCGTCCACGCCGACCGGCCGGAGCACCATGCCGGTCAGCTCGGCCACCGACTCCGCGATGTACCCGTCGGTCGGGAACGTGGCCGCGTCCACCACGATCTCCCGCCGCCCCGGCGACAGCCGTACTGCGGCCACCAGGGCCTTGAAGATGTTGACGCTGGTCGAGTCGGCCACCACGACCTGCCCGGGGGCCGCGCCCACCAGCGGGGCGATCAGCTCCCCCACCCGCTCGGGCGCCGTCCACCACCTCTCCGGCCACGACCTGATGAGCCTGCGCCCCCACTGCTCCCGCACGACCTCCTCCACCCGCCCGGCCACCCGCCGAGGCGGAGCACCGAGGGAGTTGCCGTCCAGGTAGACCACAGCGGGATCGAGGTCGAACTCGTCACGGAGATACGCCATCGCGTCCACGGCGTCCAGCTTCACAGCGCGCTCGGTCAGGTCGGTCATGTCCGCTTCCCTCGTCCGGAGACCCCGCCCCGCAGCAGGAGCATACCTCCAGGCAGAGGTTACGCAATGCCCGCTGATCCCCTTCACCCCGCCCTGCCCCCCGGGCCACCCAGAAGTACAGCAACAACGCAAGATCGAGCCCCAGACTCAGGAGCTCTCCAGGGCCGCCGTAGTCGGACGGCGGCGACGCTGGGCTTCACCGCGCCCGGCGAGCCTTATGCCAGTCGACACCTCACTCGATCCTCATTCGGATTTGAGTCCCATCAGGCAAGCCTTCTACTTGTCGATACACG
This sequence comes from Sphaerisporangium sp. NPDC049003, assembly GCF_043197795.1. Classification (NCBI taxonomy): domain Bacteria; kingdom Bacillati; phylum Actinomycetota; class Actinomycetes; order Streptosporangiales; family Streptosporangiaceae; genus Sphaerisporangium; species Sphaerisporangium sp. NPDC049003. Next base: position 172,023 of record NZ_JBICTU010000014.1, on the reverse strand, counting down.
TCCGCCCTGAAACGCATCAGCGATACCGACTCCTTCATGCGCATTTCCTCAGCCTCGAACTTGCCACCCAGAAAGAAAGGAACGACCGGCGCCAATCTGCATCCTTTGCTGATGGCGCCATTCTTTTGTTGCCACTCATGAATGACCGGGAATCCCGTTTGCATCTCATAATCATCTAGAATCAGCGACGCCCAGGAATCCACAGTTGACGCCACGAGCTCGCGTTCAGCGATTTCCGGGTTGAACGAATATATCCCATCCATACCCGCCGCGAATTGGAACCCAAACGCATCTTCCGCGAAGAACAAGAGCCCGGATACAGGATCACCGTACTCTCGGGTCCATAGATCGGGAGAATTCCAATGCTGCGCACTTCTCTCGATATCACCCCAAGGCAGCACATATAGCGCCGATTCGAAGGCATAAAAGCCGTTCTTCGAATCGACTAGCGGCCGAATAATCTCCGGAACTTCGGACAGATCTCCGAGGTGTCCGGCGAGCGACGATGATCCCATGCTGGTCAGGCGACTAACTGCATCCACGATGACACCCTACCACTCCACCTTTATCTGGACCTGAGTGCCGTCCGAATACTTCCTGGCCTGGTTACCGATAGAGGCGCCAGCGCCTCCGTTATCGGAACCGTTGATAGGTCGAACGCTTGCACCCGATCCACCTTCTTTGAACATCGCCGGCGGATATTCATCACGCTGTTTACCCGATACCGTGGGATGCCCACGCAACGAGTCCCTTCGATTCTGTTTCGCACCCGTTCTATCGATGGTTAGAGTATCCGGATGACCCGCATTCTGGGCATCCTCAATATGCTTTGCCGATTCAGGGTACTTTTTGCCGTCAATAATGATCTCGCACGGTGGACTGTTATGAACAAGTATCGCTTGTTCCCCGGCAACCACGTGGTACGTATGGAAGCCGGCCACGGTCAGGTTGTTGACCTGCTGAGTTCCGGTCCACTTTTTTATGGCTGTGATCTGGACGTGGGTGCCAGCGCTGGTTTGGAGGAGTGTGCCGACGCGTAGTTCCGCGGCAGTCAGCCACTTGTGGAGTTCAGGGGCCCAGAAGGGATGGCCGTCGGTGGCGATCACTACGCCGGTGGCGTCGCCTCGTTGGCCGTCGGTGTCGGCTGTGATCTCTACGAGGCTCTTGGCGCCGTCCCCTGTTATCAGGTCTAGGACGATGCGTGGGCCCGTCTTGCCTGTCTCGGGGTCGGTCGCCTGGACGAAGTCGCCGACCTGAACCTCTTCAATGGGCTTGTGGGTGCCATCGGCCATCAGGACCATCGTGCCAGCAACAAAGCTGTTGTGGGTCAGGCATTTCTCGACCGGTTTGAGGATCTTGGGAAGCTTACTGCCGAGCTTGATACCGGTGCCGAGGAGTCTGCCGACTGGAATCAAGCCGACCCCTGCGGAAATACAGTCAACCCAGTTGGGATTCGCTATGCAGTTGACCCCGTCGCCTATCAGGATGTCGCAGAGGATGTTGTCGGTGCACTGTTGCGCAAGGTCCTGGATGGTAGGTGGAGAGCTTTGCCCCGGAGGGGGGCATGCAGTGTAAACCGCCCCGAAGAACCCTCCACTTCCTGCAGTGCCACAATTCGAGGGCGGCGCACATGTACCCATGCACGTGACTAGATCGGGCCTCTCTGCCGGACACCTTGAGTCCGGGGATGCCAGATCACAGTTAAGAACATCTAGATCTGGGTTGTAGCCGTTGATAAAACATCCCGGGCATCCCTTTTTAGCCGAGGGAGGGAGCTTGTCACAGTGACCCTCAGTCGGACCATGACTACAGTCGATCACGGGTGGACGTGGTGGTCCAGGGTTGCTGGGGTGGTACGTTTTGTTCGGCGCATTCGGACTCTTCACGTGCCCAAGTGGCCCCATATCGGGCAATGGCGTCTGTGGGGCGGTCCGACATTGTGGTTTGTGTGCCGAACAGGTGTCGTCCGGCACCGGATTACAGCGTGTATCCAACTTGGACGAGCACTGATCGTCCTTCGGGTCCGCTAACGGATCCGCATTCATTGTCACATCGCAGAAGACACGTGCTGGCGTCCACGGGACAGCTCTGCAAGGCGGATACGGCCTACCGTGACCACTGGGGTCAATGTTCGAAACCGGATTCCCGTTCCCGTAGGTGTATCGGTTGATCTGGATGGAAGGATCGGGATTTAGGGTCCAGGTGTCGCGGCTGGAGAAGGTGCCGGTTCCGGGTTGGTACCAGCGGGCGTGCATGTTGACCTTGCCGGTGGTGGGGTCGGTGAGTTCGCCCTGATAGCCGAGGTCGTGTCTGGCGCCGGTTCTGGCGGTTTCTTCGCCGAAGGGGTTGTAGGCGACCGAGTCGGCGAGTGATGTTGCGGTGGCGCCGAAAGTGCCGACTACGTCGCCGTGCTGGTCGGCAAAGGCGAAGCGGGCGCCGCTGCCGTCGGAGATGCCGATCGGTTCGCCGTCGAGGCCGCGGCTGTAGCGGGCTTGCACGGCGCCAGCCCCGTCGGTCATGGCAACGATGTCGTTGGCCTGATCGCCGTATACATAGCGGCTGACAGCTCCGCCTTGGGTGCGGCTGATGACGCGGTCGAGGGCGTCGTAGGTGTAGACGGCCTCACCGTCGCTGGTCATGCGGTCCAAAGCATCGAACTGGAGGACCTTGGTGACGTTGCCCTTGGTTTCGCTGGCCGTGGTGCCGCGTGCGGTGTAGGTGTAGGTGGTGCCGTCGCCGGAGAGCAGTCGGTTGCGTTCGTCGTAGGTGAAGGTCTTGGAGCCGGCCTGGGTGCGGTTGCCGGAGTCGTCCCAGGAGTAGTCGGTGACGGCGCCGCCGGGGGCGGTCCAGGAGGTCAGCCGGTTGCTGTGGTCGTAGGTGTAGGCGTTGATGCCCGCGCCGGCGGTTCCGGTGGTGGTCTTGGTGGTGAGGTTGTCGTCGCGGTCGTAGCCGTAGGTGATGGAGGCGATGGCGGCGCCGGCGGAGGTCTTCAGCATGTCGCCGGTGAGGCGGTCCATCGGGTCGTAGGAGTAGGTCCGCTTGGGTCCGCTGGTGCCGTAGTCGATGCCGGTGAGCCGGTCGGCGTTGTCGTAGCCGTAGGTCAGCGTGGTCGCGGTCACCGGGTCGCTGAAGGTCTTGAGGCGGTCGGCGTTGTCCCAGGTGAACGTCGCCGCACCGGAGGCATCGGTGCGCTGGGTAAGCCGGTCGTTGGCGTCGTAGCCGAACGACGACAGGTCGCTGGAGCTGCCAGTCTTGGCGGTCTTGAGCAGCAGGCCGCGGTCGTTGAAGGTGAAGTCGAGATCACCCGCGCTGGTACGCCGCCCGGCCAGGTCGTAACCGAAGGTGTTGGTCTGAGTGGCGGACTCGGCCCCTGATCCTGCCTCGGTCACCAGGCGGTTGAGGTTGTCGTAGGCGTTGGTGATCCGGACCCCGCCGGGTTGCAGGACACCGACCTGGTTGCCCACCGCGTCGTAGGACATGGTCCAGGTGCGGTCGGCGAGGTCGGGATGGGCCTGGGTCGCGGGTTCGATGCGCGCCTCCACCATGCCGAGCGAGTTGTAGGTGGCCAGGAACGCGTTGCCCCGGCCGTCGGTCGTACGGGTCCGCTGCCCTGCAGCGTCGTACCCGAAGGCCGTGGTGATGGTCTTCGTGGCCGATACCGGCTCGACGAGTTTGGTCAGCTGGTCGGCCGCGTCGTAGGACCGGCGGGTGACGTGGCCTTCGGGGCTGGTCTGGGCGGTGAGGTTGCTCGCGTCGTCGTATTCGAAGCCGTAGGTGCGCAGGAGCGTGCCGGAGGGGTTCAGGTCCTTGGCCACGATCTTCCGTCCCGCGAGGTCGTATTCCGCCACTGTGGCGTTGCCCAGCGCGTCGGTGACCTTGGCGGGACGCCCCACCCCGTCGTACTCGAACTTCGTAGAGTGGGCGAGGGGATCGGTCTCTGTTTCCACCTCACCCGCGGCGTTGATCGTGGCAGTACTGCGGTTACCGGCGGGCCGCTTGACGGCGACCAGGTTGCCCGCGTTGTCGTACTCGCCGACGGTGGTGAGGGCGACCGCGGTGGGCTTGCGTTCGATCTGCGTCAGGGTGACCTGACGGCCGAGCCCGTCGTAGGTGGCCTCGATGCGCGCTCCGGTCGGGTCGGTCGAGGAGAGCCGCTCTCCGTTGAGGGTGTAGGTGTAGTCCCAGTTACCGCGGATCGCACCCTGAGTGGCAGGCGGGTCGGTGATCCGGACCGTCCGGCCGAGGACGTCGTACGTGGCGTTGGAGACGTTGCCGCGAGGATCGGTGACCGAGGTCACGCGGCCGGCGGCGTCGTAGCCATAGGACGTCCGAGGTGTCAGAGCCGTCCCGCCGGGCGGGGTGTAGGCGGTCCCGGTGACCGAGGTGACCCTTCCCGCCTTGTCGTAGGCGGTGAGGCTGGTCCGGCCTTCGGGTGCGGTCTCATGCGTCTGCTCACCTGCGGTGTTATAGCCGAGCAGCGAGGTCGGCCGTTCGGTGGTCGCGGCGGCGCCGTTGCGCTCGACCTTGACCGGCGCGCCTTCCACCTTGATGGTCCTGCCGAGAGCGTCGTAGCCGATCAGCGACGTGTAGTCCGAGCGGGTCGCACCCGCGGCGTTGCCACGTGGGTCGGTGATCTCGGTGACCAGGCCGCGGTCGTCCACCGTCCAGGATGTCGTCAGGTCCGTGGCGCCGTTCTCGACGGTCTGCTCGATGAGCCGGTCACCGGCGTCATAGCGGTAGGACTCTATTTCGGTTCGTGTGGACCCGGTTGCAGTCCAGCTGGTCTGAGTGACATTGGTGTTGGCGTCGTAGACGTAGCTGGACCTTCTTCCGAGACCGGCGGGATCGAGGGTCGAGGAGGTCAACCGACCCGACGCGTCATAGACGTAATCCACCTGGGTCTTGCCGCCCCCCGCGACCTGTCTTGTCAGATTCCCGGCGGCGTCATAGGTGGAGGACGTCAACACCACGTCGACCGGAGTCCCGGAGGCATTCAGCTTGACGCGATCAGCGATCGTCTCAGCGAGGGAGTTGTCGTCGAAGTATGTGTATCGGGTTGTCCGGCCCATCACATCGGTCTCGGAGGCAAGACGTCCGCCGGGGTCATACGCGTACGAACGTGTGACCACGTCTCGCGCTGGCTCCGGGGCTGTGGGGCTGCCGGTCCACCCCTTCAAGGTCACCGAGGCGGGCTCGCCGCGCGAGGTGTAGCCGTAGGTGTACGTCGCCCCTGCCGCGTCGGTCGTGGTGACGACCTTTCCCATGTGGTCATAGGCCGTCTGCTGGATCCCACCTTCCGGGCCAGTGACCTTTTCGAGGCGCCCGTAAGTGTCGTAGGCGAGCGTGGTCGTACGGACGACATCCCCACCTGTCAGGTCGGCGAGCGTCTCGGTGAGCTTGTTACCGTCGTCGTCGTAGGTGTAGCGGCTCTCGGCGGTGTGCGTGACACCGCTGATCTCGTTCTTGACTCCGAAGCCCGTGACTTTCGCGGTACGGCCGAAGGGGTCGTAGGAATAGGAGGTCGTGACGGGGCTTTGGGTACCGGAGACCTGTGTGCGAGTGACCGTACGGCCGATCGCGTCATACCCGAACTTGGTGATCAGGCCCGTCGGCTCGGTGATCTGGGCTAAGTCGCCGGCAGACGAGTAAGCATAGAGCCGCTGATTACTCTTGGGATCGGTCTCGCTTTTGACCAAACCCGCAGGCGTTGTACCGCCACCAACCGCCGCTTCAGTACCGTCCGTGTAGGCGTAGGTCGTTGACCGCCCGTTGGGGAAATCTGTTGTAATAGGGGCGGTCTCCTTGGCCTTCTCCCCGAACGCCGTGTATTCCCACGCGGTCGCATACGTGTTGCTGGCGGGGCCTGCCGAGCGCGCATCACGGTACACAGTCATCTGATCGTTGCGCGGGTCGAACATGTCTGCCGAGTTGAGGTAATAGGTGGCGTACGTCGTCTGGCAGTTCCCAGCGGAACGGCACTTCTTGAGACTCAGTTCATTGCCACGCTGATCGTGGGTCAGTTGGGTGGTTTTCCCGTTTGGATCTGTGATCTTGGCGACGAATCCGCCCGTGTCGTACTCATAGGATGTGGTCTTCCCGAGCTGATCTGTAAGCGACTCCGCACGTTGCCGAGCGAAGTCGTATGCCGTCTTGATGGTTCCGCCATGCGGATCCGTAACAGTGACGGTGTCCTGCTCAGTGTTCGGGTCTGGAGTGGGGAGCCCGATCTGCCACAGACCCCCATTGTCGTCGGTGTGCGTCTTAAGGCGGCCCTTCACCGTCTCATAGGTGTTGTTCGCCCAGGTTCGGCCAGAGGGAAGCGTCAAGGTGGTGAGTTGGGGAGTAGCGAGACGAGCGGCGTAGTGTTCCTGCACCTGGGCGGCGTTCAGGGGCTTGTTGTAGACGGCGAACTCGTCGATCTGGCCGACAAAGGGGAACAGGGCATTGCTCGTCGTGGTCGATGGCCAGCCTGACGAGGTCTGCCCCGTGCCGAGTTGCGCGTACTCAGCGAGGCTCTCATTCACGGCCCCCGTCTTCGTCCCGACCGGAACTCCATCGAGATACAAGGTCTGAGAACTGCCGGTCGAGGACAGGGCAACGTGATGCCATGCGCCGTTGTTGACCACTCCTGATGAGGTGATCGGGGTCCCGCTACTAGTGAACTTACCGCGTAACTTGCCATCCTTACCGACGTACAATACCGGCCCGAAGTTGGCATAAATATTCCAGTCGAGACGCGTGTCCTGCGATCCCAGAATCGTTCCGGACCCACTTGTTTTGAACCATGCTTCGACAGAGAGCTGCCCGCCGAGGAGATTAAGGGTGTTGTCGGGAAGACTGAGGTATCCGGTATTCCCCGCGCTGAGACTCATGGCGGTATCGGTAGACCCCGCTAACGCTCCAGGAGCGCCCGTCATACAGCACCTGGCATATTGAGCTTCATAGGACTCGGCCAAACCCTCATCCACGGCAAACGCCAGGGGCCCTGCGTTCGAAGGCTCTCCCAATCGCCAGTAGTGCAGCGGAACGGCGTTGAGCACCGCGCTCCGATAGGCCGAGCCGTCTCCGTACGCGTAAACCGTGCATGCCTGCGAGCTTCCCGGTCCACAGACCTTGATCAGCTTGTCGCCGCTGTATGTATAGGTCCATGTCAAAGGCTGTCCGTTGACTGGGTCCGTCGCTACCGTAGCGACGTGGGTGCCATCCCAGGTGAACGTCAACGCCCGGCCACCGGGGGCCGTCACCTTCGCGAGGTTGCCATCGCTTCCGTAGAGGAGCTCCTGTGCGCGCCCGCGGGCATCTGTCAGCTTCGTCAACCGCCCCGATGCGTCAAAGAGATACGACATCGCCGACTTGTCCATCAGACGCCATCCGCCGCCGCTGACGGTCGCAAGCGTGTAGAACAAGCCCGCCGGTGAGGCGTATGTCCCGCCGCCCTTGTCCCCGAATCGCACTTGCGAACCATCCGGACGCGTGAGGAGAATCGTCCCCGTCGAGGGTTCTGTGACGAGCTTCGTATCCCATCGGGACGACCAGCCGGCACCGAAGATTCCCACACGGGGATCGGCACTGTTATAGGTACGGGTCACGCTCAGCGGAGGGCCAACCGATGTCACCGAGGCATCGGTCACCGACGAGGTGTAGTTCCCCGTCAGGGCATTGAATTCTCGCCCGTGCGAGCTCTTGGTGAGCTCCGCGTTGATCCGCGGTTGCGGAATCAGCACGGTGAACTTCTGCCAGTTGGAGATTGTGGAGCCAGTCTGGGTGTCGGAGACCTGGACATACCAGAAGGCGTCGTCTCCCCACTTCAACGTGCCAGCCGGCACCTGCCACGTTCCTACGGGAGAGACACCGTAGGTGCTCAGGGTCGGCGACTTGGCGCACTGGGCGTAATCCGCCGGTTGGCCATTTACCGATGGGCACACCACGAACCAGTAGAACACCCAGTCTTGCGGAGCCGGTACGGCCGAGGTGCCGTATGCGGCCACGATCGGTGTGACGGAGGTGACGGTGCCGTTGTTCTGCGGGTAAGTCCATCGAAGAGTCGGCTGGGCGGCCAAGATACGTGCTCCACCGCTCCTCAGGAGCTTCTGCTCCTGACCATCCGTCGCTCCAGAAGCCGGGGGATCCTCCCTCGTAGACTTGGCGACTCTCTCTCGTACGTTCTGCACCCGGTCCTTGAGTATGTTGGCCGGTACACGCACGGAAACTTTTGTGTCGGACTTTCGCGTCTCCAAGGGCAGTGCACCCTTCGGCGGTTCAGGGTCGCCAGTCGCAGTCTTGGAGGATGGTTTCAGGGTCGCCGTTGTTGCTTCAGCCGGCACCAGGTGTGGAAGTCCTGCCGCCGAACCAGCCTGCTGTGCAGGAGTACTCACGTCCGCGGCGGACACCTGAACATTCGATTGCTCAGACGAGTTCGCGGCAGCCCGGGGTGCAAGGCCGTCTGGAACGCCGACTCCTGAAATGAGCACCATCGACGCGGAAACAAAAAGCGTCCCGATACTCAACCGTCGACGTAACCCCGAACGACGCATGCGCCGACCCTCCGTTTTAGCCCATGAGTACGTGGCCCTTCGTCACGCCGACGAATGGCCACGCTCGATGCATCTGTAACCCACCAGAGATCACTTGGAACATACGTATGGGTCGCCGTCTTTACAAGCGTGAGTTAGATCACACTACTTTTCGGCACAGGACACTGACCAAACTTCATTTGATCGCTCCAGATATAGGCCCCATCAGAGAACGCCGAAATCCCTGATCAGAAGCTCGCCGGATGCGCTTGGCCACTCGTGCGATCACCAAGCGTTGATCACAGCGCGGACAGGTCACAGATTTCGGCCCGGACGACTACGAGGTTCCGGGCGGGAGCGACCTCACCGAGAGTTCCGATCAACTTGCCGTCCTCCAAAGGGCCCGTCGGGCCGTGTGCTGATCATGGGATGGGGGTTGTAGCCTCGGTGGTCGTGAGTAGTGACGCCTATGAACTCGCCGCGGAAGCCGCGGGTGCGCTGAAGTCCCTTACCGGTGTCGAGTCGTTCGACGTGGCGCTGGTCATGGGGTCCGGGTGGGGCCCGGCCGCCGACGCCATCGGCACGACGATCTCCGAGCATCCGGTAACCGAGCTGCCGGGCTTCGCGGCCCCGGCCGTGGCCGGTCACTCCGGGAAGATCAGGGCCGTCGAGACCGAGTCCGGCAAGAAGGCGCTCATCTTCCAGGGGCGCACCCACCTCTACGAGGGCAGGGGCGTGGAGCCGGTCGTGCACGGCGTGCGCACCGCGGTCGCGGCCGGTGCGGGCACGGTCGTGCTGACCAACGCCGCCGGGGGGCTGCGGCCCGAGGTTCAGAGCGTCGGCGAGCCCGTGCTGATCAGCGACCACATCAACCTGACGGGTGCGAACCCGATCACCGGGGCGACCTTCGTCGACCTGACCGAGGTCTACTCCAGGCGCCTGCGCGAGCTGGCCCGCGAGGCCGACCCGTCGCTCGCCGAGGGCGTGTACGTCGCGTTCCGCGGCCCGACGTACGAGACCCCGGCCGAGATCCGCATGCTCCGCACGCTGGGCGGTGACCTGGTCGGCATGTCCACCGTGCTGGAGGCCATCGCGGCGCGGGAGGCCGGGGCCGACGTGCTCGGCGTCTCCCTGGTGACCAACCCGGGCGCGGGGCTGGTCGGCGAGCCGCTGAACCACGAGGAAGTCCTCCAGGTCGGCAGGGCGACGGCGGCGCGCATGGGCGTCCTGCTGGCCAAGGTCGTCAACAAGCTCTGACGGTCGAGCCGGCCGGGATTTCGGTAGAGAGCTTTGGCATCTCTGTCGAACTTGTGCGTTCGGGAGGGTCGGCAACCGCCCGATCCGTTCCCCGGCGCGGGAGGAGACGGTGGCTGCCGCTGTCCGGTGAGGGACTACATTGACCCGGTTCGGTCGGGTGGCCGACTTCTTACGTGAGTTGAATGGGCTGAAGGGGCGTTATGTCTGATCTCGTGCGGCGGGCTGAGGAGTGGCTGGCTCAGGACCCGGACCCGGAGACGCGGGCCGAGCTCCAGGAGATCCTCGACAGCGGGGACACCGCCGAGCTTCAGGACCGCTTCGGGACCAAGCTGGAGTTCGGCACGGCGGGCCTGAGAGGCGAGCTGGGCGCCGGGCCGAACCGGATGAACCGGGTGACCGTCATGCGTGCGGCGGCGGGCCTGGCAAGGCGGCTCGGGCCGGGCAAGCACGTCGTGATCGGGTACGACGCCCGGCACAAGTCCGACGTGTTCGCCCGTGACTCGGCGGCCGTGCTCAACGGAGCCGGGCTGCGCGTCTCTCTGATGGGCCATCACTGGCCCACGCCCGTGCTGGCCTTCGCCGTGCGGCACCTGGGCGCGGACGCGGGCGTCATGGTCACGGCGTCGCACAACCCGCCCCGGGACAACGGCTACAAGGTCTACTGGGGCGACGGCGCCCAGATCGTGCCCCCGCTCGACGTGGAGATCTCGGAGGCCATCGACACGATCGGGCGCGTCGACAAGCTTCCCCTGGGAGACGAGTGGGAGACCCTGAGCGACGCTGCGATCGTCGGACCGTACCTTTCGGCGGTCGGCGCCCTGCCGCTGGGCGACGCCCGTGACCTGCGGGTCGTCTACACACCGATGCACGGCGTGGGCGGTGAGGTCCTGCTACGGGCCTTCACCACGGCCGGGTTCGAGAGCCCGTTGGTGACCGAGGCGCAGTTCGAGCCCGACCCCGACTTCCCGACCGTCGCGTTCCCGAACCCGGAGGAGCCCGGCGCGATGGACCTCGCGCTCCAGCTCGCGGAGAAGGCCGGCGCCGATCTGGTGATCGCCAACGACCCGGACGCCGACCGCTGCGCCGTGGGCGTGCCCACGCGGGACGGCGGCTTCCGCATGCTCACCGGTGACGAGGTCGGCGGCCTGCTCGGCGAGTACGTCATCGACCACACCTCGGGCCCCGACCGGCTGGTGGCCGCCTCGATCGTGTCGTCCTCGCTGCTCGGCAAGATCGCCCAGGCGCGCGGGGTACGGCACGCCGAGACGCTGACCGGCTTCAAGTGGATCGTGAAGGCCGGGGACGGCCTCGTCTACGGCTACGAGGAGGCGCTCGGCTACAGCGTCGGCTCCGACCAGGGACTGCCGGTACGCGACAAGGACGGCATCGGGGCCGCGCTCACCGTGGCGGGCATGGCCGCCCAGGCGAAGCGGGACGGCAGGACCCTGCTGGACCTGCTCGACGACCAGGCGGCCACGTACGGCTTGCACGCGACCGCGCAGCTCTCGGTCCGGGTGGACGATCTGTCTCTCATCACGGACGCCATGGAGCGGCTGAGGTCCAACCCTCCCGAGGCGCTGGGCGGCCGGGCCGTCCTCTCCGTGGACGACCTCAGCAGGGGCGTCGACGGGCTGCCTCCCACGGACGGGCTCCGCTACCGGCTGGACGGCGACGCCCGCGTGATCGTGCGCCCCTCGGGCACGGAGCCCAAGCTCAAGTGTTACCTGGAGGTCGTGATCCCGGTCGGCGACGACATCTCCACCGCCAGAACCCGGGCCGCGCACGACCTGGACTCCCTCAAGTCCGACCTCTCGACAAACCTCGGCCTGTGAACTCCGACGGCCTGACGGGGCGAGACCGCCTTCAGGAGAGGATGAGGGCGGCGATCACCAGGGTCAGGGCGGCGGCGAGGGCTACCAGGGCTGAGGGGGACCAGGTCGTGGTCAGCGGGAGTCGCTCCCCCGTGCCGCGGGACTTCTTCTCGGCCGTCTCGGTGAGCTGCTGAGCGACCCAGTCGGCGTGGGTGCGTCCGGCCATCATCTGCGTCGCCGCCTGCTCGGCCTTGGAGAGCTGCGGCTGGGTGCTGGGATAGCGGCCGGACTTGGCCGGGACGACCGGAGCCCCGCGACGCACCGCCTTGGCGCGCTCGCGCGCCGACGACTGGGGAGTCCAGCAGCGCACGCTGTCGTCGCCCGACTCGATGATGATCGCGTGGGAGACGTGGATGCCGTCGACGGCCTTCCACGGCACGAAGACGTTGCGCAGCGGGTTGCGCACCAGGACGCCGTCCTCCCCGGGCAGGATGCCGGGTCGCAGGCAGCCGACGAAGACCGCGGCGGTCAGCACGGCGAGCACCGCGCCGGCGACGAGCGCGGAGGGCATCGTGCCGTTGGCCACCAGGTCGACGGCGTTGAACGCGGCGAACACCATCCACACCCAGCCCAGAACCCAGGCCGTCTTGGACCGGAAGATTTGTGGCTTCACCGCTCGCTCACCGCTACCTCTCCGTTCAGCAAGGCGGTCACCACGTTAACGCCTCCGGCGCAGTGCTCAAGCCTGCCACTTGAGCCGGGCGAAACCCGGCTTGATGACGCCGTTGATCAGCGCCAGCCGCTCGTCGAACGGGATGAACGCTGACTTCATGGCGTTGACCGTGAACCACTGCAGATCATCCCACTCGTAGCCGAAGGTCTCGACGAGGTTGGCGAACTCCTGGGACACGCTGGTGTCACTCATCAACCTGTTGTCGGTGTTGACGGTGACACGGAAGTAGAGACGGCGCAGAAGGCCGATGGGGTGCTCGGCGAGCGAGGACGCAGCGCCGGTCTGGAGGTTGGACGTCGGGCACATCTCCAGCGGGATGCGCATGTCGCGCACGTAGGACGCGAGACGTCCGAGCTTCGCGGTGCCGTCCGCCGCGACCTGGATGTCGTCGATGATGCGCACGCCGTGGCCGAGCCGGTCGGCGCCGCACCACTGGATGGCCTGCCAGATCGACGGCAGCCCGAAGCCCTCGCCCGCGTGGATCGTGTAGTGGGAGTTCTCCCGCTGCAGGTACTCGAAGGCGTCCAGGTGCCGGGTGGGCGGGTAGCCGGCCTCGGCGCCGGCGATGTCGAACCCGGCCACGCCCACGTCGCGGTAGCGCACGGCCAGTTCGGCGATCTCCATGGAACGTGCCTGGTGGCGCATGGCGGTGAGCAGCGCCCCGACCCGGATGTTCCGGCCCTCGGAGCCGATCTTGAAGCCCTCCAGGACGGCCTCGATCACCTCGTCGAGGCTGAGGCCGCCGGAGGTGTGCAGCTCGGGCGCGTACCGCACCTCGGCGTAGACCACACCGTCGTTGGCCAGGTCCTCCGCGCACTCGGCGGCGACGCGGACCAGCGCGTCCCGCGTCTGCATGACGCCGACCGTGTGCTCGAAGGTCTCCAGGTAACGCTCCAGAGACCCGGAGTCGGACGCCTCGCGGAACCAGGTGCGCAGCTCGTCCACATCGGTCGTGGGGAGCCGGTCGTAGCCCGTCTCGCGGGCGAGGTCGATGATCGTCTCCGGTCGCAGGCCACCGTCGAGATGGTCGTGGAGAAGGACTTTGGGCGCTTTGCGAATCTCGTCAAGTGTGGGCTGCTGCGTCATCGGAACATCCTAAGGAGTCTTTCGCCCATGATGGCTCACGGGTGGTACGGCCGGACGGCGCACCGCCGGATCCGCCGGTCGTCCGCCGCCCGGGAGGCTGCGACCTGCGTTGAGGTCCGGCTAGTCTTCGCGGTTGGCGGTGTCGGGTGAGAAGGCGGGCGTGCAGACGGCGACGTACTCCGCGCCCTCGGGGCCGACGGTGTAGCGGATCTTCTCGCCGGGGAGGCTCACGAATGCCTCGCCCGCGGACACCTCGGTCACGCCCTCCTCGTGCTCGATCACGACGGTGCCGCGCAGCACGAGGGTGTACTCGGTGAACTCCGGAGTCTGGGCCGGCTCCTCCCAGCCCGCCGGAGCGTTCATGTGGGCGATGGACACCTGGTCGTCGCCACTGTTGACGCGGCCGATGTACTCGTCGATGACCTTGCCGCCCGGCACAGGGATGCGGGTCGCGCCCGCTATTTTGCGTACCACGCGCACAGTCTATTGAGCCGCGTACCTGTCGTGATACCGCCCGATTCAGTGGGCGATGTCGATGACCAGCCGCGACGGGTTCGCCTGCTCGCTGACCCGGAACCCGGCTCGGTGGCGCAGAACGATAGCCACGGTCACGACGCCCTCGAAGTCGCCGACGCGCACGACACTCATGACGTTGGCGAGGTCGGGCTGGAGCATGGGCGTCCTGCCCCAGGTGGGCTTGCCGTTGGGGGTGTGCGCGCTGGCGGGCGTCAGCGTGGCCTGGAGGTACGCCCCGCCGTTGACGTCGATCGGTTCCCCGGAACCGTCCTCGATCAGTTGCTTCACCCAGCCCACGGTGTATCCCGTCCTGGCCCCCTGAAGGTCGATCACCACCCGGTCGTACCCCTGGTGGGCGGCGACGCGCGCCCCCTTGACCAGGGGCGGCTCGGCGGGCGCGCGTTTGACCTCGACCTGCTTGGTGCCGGTCGGCGGCGGCAGGTCGGAGGAGCCGGTGGACGGGGTGAGGGTCGCCGTGGGCTCCGGGTCCGGCGTGGAGGCCGAGGACGGAAGGGGCGAGAAGGAAAGCGGTGCGGGCGAGGACGCCGCGGGCGTGATCTTCGCGCCGGATGGGGAACTCGGGCTGGTGCCGCAGGCCGCGACGAGTGCGAGCGGCACCAGTGCGCCGGCGATCCTCTTCATGGGCCTCGGCTCCTCCGCTGGGTTCACCAACTCCTTAGACGCCGACAATGCCTCACCAGTTCACGGGCAAACTCCGGATCCCGAAAATGTGTCCTAGATGCCCCTGTACAAGCGAGGAGCCCCCCGGCGCGCACGCGCCAGGGGGCTCACCAGGAGGGACGGAGATCAGATGGTCTCCAGGACCTTCACCTCGCCCCCCTCCCCTTGCTCCGCGGCCGGGGCCGCCGTACGGGCGCGGAGCAGGCCCGTGAGCGCGATGCCGAGGCCGAGGAGCGCGATCACGGCGCAGACCGCGAACGACGATCGGATGGCCGTCATGGTGACCGCGCCCCCGTCGGCGGTCGCCACGGCGGCCACGATCGCGAGCACGAGCGCTCCGCCGACCTGGCCCGAGGTGTTGAGGAGGCCGGAGGCCAGCCCCTGCTCGTCGTCGGCCACTCCGGCGGTGGCCTGGATGTTCAGCGAGGGGAACGACAGCGCGAAGGCGATGCCCAGCAGCACCATCCCAGGAATGACCAACCTGCCGAGGCTCGGGTGCTCACCGGCGTTCAGGAAGACCGCGTACCCGGCGGCCAGGGCGAACGAGCCGATGACGATCAGCCGGGCGGTGCCGAACCGGTCGGCGAGGCCGCCCATCTTGGTGGAGGTGACGGCCACGAGCAGGCCCGCGGGCAGGAACGCCAGCGCGGTGTGCAACGCCGACCAGCCCAGGAGGTTCTGGAAGTACTGCATGGCGACGAACTGGAAGCCGACGTACGAGCCGAAGAGGATCACCAGGCCCAGGTTGGCCCTGACCAGCGGCCCCGAGCGCAGGATGCCGAGCCGTACGAGCGGGTGCCTGACGCGCCGCTCGACGGCGACGAACAGGGCGAGCAGGAGGACGGCGCCCGCGATGGCGGCGATCGTCCGCACCGAGCCCCACCCGGCCTCGGGCGCCTGGACGACGGCGAACACGAACAGCAGCATGGACGCGGTGATGGTCGCGGCGCCGACCAGGTCGTGACCCCCGGTCGCCCGCTCCTCCCCGGAGTGGCGCGGAAGCAGCTTGGCCCCCGCCACCAGCGCGATGATCGCGACCGGCACCGGCATGAGGAAGGTCCAGCGCCACCCGAGCTCGGTGAGGAACCCGGACAGGACCAGCCCGAGAGAGAACCCGCTGGCGCCGCAGGCGGTGAAGATGCTCAGCGCGCGGTTGCGCGCCGGGCCTTCGGCGAAGGTCGTCGTGATGATCGAGAGTGCGGCGGGCGCGGTGAAGGCCGCGCTGATGCCCTTGATGAACCGGGCGGCGATGAGCAGGCCGCCGTCGTCGACGAGCCCGCCGAGCAGGGAGGCCACGGCGAAGACGCCGAGCGCCGCGAGGAAGACGCGGCGGCGGCCGAGCAGGTCGGCCGTACGGCCGCCGAGCAGCAGCAGGCCGCCGTAACCGAGCACGTACCCGCTGACGACCCACTGCAGGGAAGAGGTGGACAGGCCGAGGTCGGCCTGAATGGACGGCAGGGCCACTCCGACCATCGAGACATCGAGGGCATCGAGGAACACGACGGCGCAGAGCACGGTGAGCGCTCCCCAGAGGCGCGCGTTCCATGGTTCGTCATGTGTGGAGGGGAACATGGGTCGGAACATTACATGCGCATGCATTCAATGCACAAGCAAATAATTCTCGTGCATCTAATGAGCGTGCATGCTATAGTCCGGCCATGGACGACCTCGACGTCGTGAGCTCATGGCGTGACCTGCTGGCCCGCCACGCCGCCACGTGGTGCACGCTCGAACGCGAGCTGGGCGAGAAGCACGGGCTGGGCGTCAGCGAGTTCGAGGTCCTCGACCGCATGGTCGAGTCCGAGCACGGGAAGTACCGCGTCCAGGAGCTCGCGGACGCCGTCCACCTCAGCCAGAGCGCGCTGTCGCGGCTGATCTCGCGGTTGGAGAAGACCGGGCTGGTCTGCCGCAACATGTGCGTGGAGGACCGGCGCGGTGTCTTCGTCCAGATCACCGACGCCGGCGTCGAACGCCACCGCCAGGCCCTGCCCACCCACCGGGCCGTGCTCAGCGCCTCGCTTTCTTGATCGCCCGCCGCGTTTAGCGCGGCTACTCCGGGTAGTCGAGGAGTATCACCGTCTCGACGACAGGGAGTGCGACACATGACCGAGGCCTGGACCTACCGCGACGGCGTCGCCCCCGACCCCGACCTGAGCCTCATCGACTACGACGTCGAGGCCACCGACGGCAAGATCGGTTCGGTGGAGGAGGAGAGCAACGTCGACGGGGACAGCTACCTCGTCGTCGACATCGGCTTCTGGCTCTTCGGCAGGAAGGCCCTCGTGCCCGCGAGCCTGGTCACCCGGGTCGATCCCGAGGCGAACAAGATCTACCTCGCCCGCGCCCAGGACGAGATCGAGAACGCTCCGGAGTTCGACGAGGACACCTACACCGACGTCGCCTACCGCCGGCGGGTCGGCGATTACTACAGCAGTTTCAGCTACGCGCCGTAAAGGCCGCACGGGCCCTCCTCATGCCGAGGAGGGCCCGTGCGGCACGCGGGGCCTCAGACGGTGATCCTGTCGATCACGAGCGGGAGCATGCCGGGGTCCGCCTCCACGCCGACGTCGTAGGCGCCGTCCAGAGCCTCAAGTGCCCGCTCGAAGCGGGCGATCTCGTCGGCGTGCAGGGTCATCAGGCGCTGGCCCTCACGTACCTGGTCCCCCGGCTTGGCGTGCAACGTGATCCCCGCGCCGAAGGACACGGCGTCCTCCTTGCGTGCCCGGCCCGCGCCGAGGCGCCAGGCCGCGAGCCCGACCCCGTAGGCGTCCAGCCTCGTCAGCACCCCGGAAGCGGGCGCCGTCACCTCGACGGTCTCGGCGGCCTTCGGCAACTCGGCGTCCGGGTCCCCGCCCTGGGCGGTGATCATGCGCCGCCAGGCGTCCATGGCCGACCCGTCCCTGAGCGCGTCCTCGGGGTCCTTCCCGCTGATACCGGCCGCGGCCAGCATCTCGCGCGCGAGCCGTACGGTCAGCTCCACCACGTCGGACGGGCCGCCTCCGGCGAGGACCTCGACCGACTCCTGGACCTCCAGGGCGTTGCCGATGGCGAGGCCGAGCGGGCGGTCCATGGCCGTCAGCAGGGCCACCGTTTCGACCCCGTGGTTCACGCCGAGGTCGACCATCGTACGGGCCAGCTCGCGGGCCGTCTCGACGCTCTTCATGAACGCGCCGGAGCCGACCTTGACGTCCAGCACCAGCGCGCCCGTACCCTCGGCGATCTTCTTGGACATGATCGACGAGGCGATCATCGGGATCGACTCGACCGTGCCGGTGACGTCGCGCAGCGCGTACAGCTTCTTGTCCGCGGGCGCGAGCCCGTCGCCGGCCGCACAGATGACCGCGCCGGCCTCGCGCAGGACGGCGAGCATCTCGTCGTTCGAGAGCGACGCCCGCCAGCCCGGGATCGACTCCAGCTTGTCCAGCGTCCCCCCGGTGTGGCCGAGGCCCCGTCCGGACAACTGCGGCACGTACGCCCCGCACGCGGCCACCAGCGGGGCCAGCGGCAGTGTGATCTTGTCACCCACGCCGCCCGTGGAGTGCTTGTCCGCGGTCGGCCTGTCGAGCGCCGACCAGTCCATGCGGGAGCCGGACCTGATCATCGCCTCGGTCCACAGGCCGATCTCGCGGCGGCCCATCCCGTTGAGCAGGATCGCCATGGCCAGAGCGGACATCTGCTCGTCGGCGACCTCTCCCCGCGTGTAGGCGTCGACCACCCACGAGATCTGGCCCGCGGAGAGCTCGCGGCCCTCCCGCTTGGTGACGATGACGTCGATCGCGTCCATCAAGAGCTCCCCGAAAATGTCGTCAGGTACGAAAGGTCAGGCGCCGCGGGACAGGTCGTCCGGGCCGAAGGCGAACGGCAGGATATCGGCCATCCGCCAGGGTCCCTCGGGGGTCTCCACCAGCAGCTCGGGCCCGCCGTGCTCGAAGAGCAACTGCCGGCACCGCCCGCAGGGCATGAGCAGCTCGCCGCGCCCGTCGACGCAGGTGAAGGCCATGAGCCTGCCGCCGCCGGACGCGTGGAGCGCGGACACCAGGCCGCACTCCGCGCACAGCCCGAGGCCGTAGGAGGCGTTCTCCACGTTGCACCCGGTGACCACCCGGCCGTCGTCCACCAGGGCGGCGGCGCCGACCGGGAACTCGGAGTACGGCGCGTACGCGTGCGCCATCGCCTCGACGGCCCGCTCGCGCAGCGCCTCCCAGTCGACGGGACCGGCGTCCCGGTCGAGGTCGCTCATTTCGCCTGGCCCTTGCGGTACGGAGCACCGTCGGCCGCCGGCATGCGCAGCCGCTGTGAGGCCAGCGACAGCACCAGCAGCGTGGTGAGGTGCGGAGTGAACGAGGTGAACTGCTCGGCCACGGTGTCGGTCAACGCGAAGACCGCGAACACCAGGACCGCGAAGACGCCACTGATCAGCGCCGCGCGGTTCCTGCGCTGCTGTACGAGCTGGTAGACCGCGAACGCGGCGAGCAGCATCGCGACCACCAGCAGCAACGCGTGCACGGACGTACCGCCCTGGCGGAGCTGGAGCGCGTCGGTGTACCCGAACAGCAGCGCGCCGCCCGCGAGGCCGCCCGGCCGCCAGTTGCCGAAGATCATGGCGGCGAGGCCGATGAAACCGCGACCGCCCGTCTGGCCCTCGCGGTAGATGCCGGCGGCCACGATCGCCAGGAAGGCGCCGCCGATCCCGGCCAGCCCTCCGGAGATCACGACCGCGAGATACTTGTAGTAGTACACGTTGACACCGAGCGACTCCGCCGCCACGGGACGCTCGCCGCACGAGCGCAGCCGCAGCCCGAAGGCCGTACGCCAGAGCACGTAGAAGCTCAGCGGCACCAGCAGGATCGCCACGATCGTGAACAGCGAGACGTTCTGCGTCACGCCCCGCAGCACGCCCGCGACGTCCGACAGCAAGAACAGGTGGGTGTTCTCCAGGTCCCGAAGCGGCACGCCGATGCCGGGGACGCTGACGTCCGTGACGGGCGGGATGCGCGGCGACTGGGTCTCGCCGCCGCCCTTCATACCGGTGAAGACCAGCTTGGCGAGGTACTGGGTGACGCCCAGGCCGAGGATGTTGATGGCGACGCCGGAGATGATGTGGTCGACGCCGAACGTGACCGTGACCAGGGCGTGCAGCAGCCCGCCGAGCGCTCCGCCGATCGTTCCGGCGATCACGCCGGCCCAGGGGGTGCCGAAGGTGAGGGCGCCCCAGGCTCCGCACCAGGTGCCGATGATCATCATGCCTTCGAGGCCGATGTTGACCACGCCGGCGCGCTCGGACCACAGGCCGCCGAGGGCGGCGAGGCCGATGGGCACCGCGAGGCCAACGGCCGCGCCGATGGTGCCGCCCGAGGTGATGTCGTTCGCCCCGGTCACGACCCGGGCGATGGACATCATGACGAACAGCGCGAGCAGGCCGAGCAGGAGCACCTGCCAGCTCAGGCGGAAGCGGCGCACCCGTGGGGGCGCGGGAGGCGCCGCGGAGATCTCGGAGACGGTCACGCCACCGCTCCTTCCACCGGCGCGGAGGCGTCCGCGGAGAGTTGCCTGCTCACCCGTCGCTGCTCGGCGGCGAGACGGTACCGGTGGACCAGCTCGTAGGCGACGATGACCGAGAGCACGATGGTGCCCTGCATGATGATCACGATCTCCTTGGGGATGCCTTCGAGGTCCAGGATGTCCGAGGAGTTGTCGAGGAAACTCCAGAGCAGCGCGCCGATCGCGATGCCGGCCGGGTTGTTGCGGCCGAGGAGGGCGATGGCGATGCCGGTGAAGCCGAGGCCGGTCGGGAAGTCGAGGCTGTAGGAGTACGACGCGCCGAGAAGCTGCGGCATGCCGACCAGCCCGGCCACCGCACCTGAGATGATCATCGTCAGGAGGACCATCTTCTTGACGTTGACGCCGCTCGCGACCGCGGCCGACTCCGAACGGCCGGTCGCCCGCAGGTCGAAGCCGAAGCGCGTCCGGTTGAAGAGCACGTGGTAGCCGATGCCCAGCACCACCGCGACCAGGACGAACCCGAAGACCTGGGTCTTCGTGCCGGGGATGAGGTCGAACCCGGGGAACTGGCCGGACGGGGGGATCGGCTTGGTGCCGATGTTGTTGCTGCCCGACACCGCGACGGCGAGGCGGTCGGTGGTGAGCAGCCAGGCGCCGACCCCGGTCGCGATCGCGTTCAGCATGATCGTGGAGATGACCTCGCTGACGCCCCGGGTGACCTTGAGCAGTCCGGCGATGGACGCCCAGACGCCGCCCACGGCCACCGCGACCAGGATCGTGACGCCGACGTGCAGCGGGGCCGGGAGCACCAGCGCGCCGCCGACCGCTGCCGCGATCAGGGCGGCGAGCCGGTACTGGCCGTCGACGCCGATGTTGAACAGGTTCATCCGGAACCCGATCGCGACGGCCAGCGCGGAGATGTAGTACGTCGTCGCGAGGTTGATGATCATCACGATCGTACGCGGCTGCGTGCCGTAGTCGGCCAGCAGCTCCATCGTCTCAAGCGGCGGGTTGCCGGTCAGCTCAAGGATGACCGAGGTCACGAGGCCGGCGAAGACGATGGCCAGCAGCGGGGCGGCGAGCCCCAGCAGTCCTCCGAGCCTCACCCTGCCGAGCAACCGGTCGGTGAAAGACGAACTCATGCTTCCTCCCCGGCGTCGGTCGCTGCCGAGCCGAGTTGCTCAGTGGGCGTATGGTCCCGGGCGCCGGTCATGGCGGAGCCGAGCCGCTCGGGGGTCACGTCTCCGGGGTCGACGTCGGCGACCATGCGACCGCGCAGGATCACCTTCAGGGAGTCCGAGAGGCCGATCAGCTCGTCCAGGTCCGCCGAGATCAGCAGGACGGCGAGGCCGGCCGCGCGTGCCGTGCGCAGGTGGTCCCAGATGGCGGCCTGGGCGCCCACGTCCACGCCGCGCGTCGGATGGGAGGCGATGAGCACGACCGGGTCGCCGCTCATCTCCCGGCCGACGATCAGCTTCTGCTGGTTTCCGCCGGACAGCGCGGCGGCGTCCACGTCGATGCCGGGGGTGCGCACGTCGTACTCGTCGACGATCCGCTGGGTGTCGGCGCGGGCGCCTGCCCGGTCGATCCACGGTCCTTTGACGTTGGGCTTGCGCGTCTGGTGGCCGAGGATGCGGTTCTCCCAGAGGGGGGCCTCCAGCAGCAGGCCATGCCGATGGCGGTCCTCGGGGATGTACCCGATGCCGCCCTCGCGCCTGCGCAGGGTCGGCCAGGCGGACACGTCGGCGCCGCCGAGCGTGATCACGCCCTCCGCCGGGCGCATGCCCATGATGGCCTCGACCAGTTCGGCCTGCCCGTTGCCCTCGACACCGGCGATGCCGAGCACCTCGCCCTTGTGGATGTCGAACGAGACGTCCTCAACGGCCGCCCGTCCGTCCGGATGGCGCACGGTCAGATTCCGCACGGCGAGCGCGACGTCGGCGGTGACCGTCGACTCGCGCGTCTCGGGGCTCGGCAGTTCGCTGCCCACCATCAGCTCGGCGAGCTGCCGGGCCGTGACGTCCTTCGGGGCGACGCTGGCCACGGTGGTGCCGCGCCGGATCACCGTGATGGCGTCGGCGACCGACAGCACCTCGTCGAGCTTGTGGGAGATGAAGATGATGGTCAGGCCCTCGCGGACCAGGCCACGGAGGTTGTCGAAAAGCTCGTCGACCTCCTGCGGCACCAGCACGGCGGTCGGCTCGTCCAGGATGAGGATGCGCGCGCCCCGGTAGAGGACCTTGAGGATCTCCACGCGCTGCCGCGCCCCGACGCCGAGGTCCTCGACCAGGGTGTCCGGGGTGACCCCGAGCCCGTAGGCGTCGGAGATCTCCTTGATCCTGCGGCGCGCCTTGGCGAAGTCGATGCCGACCCCGCGCCTGCGCGGCTCGCTGCCGAGGATGATGTTCTCAAGGACGGTCAGGTTGTCCGCGAGCATGAAGTGCTGGTGGACCATCCCGATGCCGGCGGCGATGGCGTCGCCCGGTGTACGGAAGCCGACCGGCGACCCGTTGACGCGGATCTCACCCTCGTCCGGCCGCTGCATGCCGTAGAGGATCTTCATGAGCGTGGACTTGCCCGCGCCGTTCTCGCCGACGATGGCATGCACGTGCCCGCGTCGCACGCTGAGACGGATATCGCGGTTCGCGACGACGCCCGGGAATCTCTTGGTGATCCCCTCTAGCTCGACGGCGGGCTCGGTGGCGGTAGCCGAAGAAGTCGAAGTGCTGATGGCGGCCTCCTCCATGCGGATGGCCTCGAAGGCGGGGACTGACGAGCCTCGTGGGCGTGGCGGCCAGTCTTGTCCATACGGGTGGCCTGGTGGCGGGACTGATGGGTGACAGTCGGCCGTGTCGGCGATCCGGTGAGCCCTACGGGCACTGCGGCCGGCTTCGTGGGCGGTCAGAGTGCCTGGAGGCGCGCACCGGCCGTCCTCGTGGGCGGAACGACGGCCTCGTAGGCGAGCGGGTGAACCGACAGTAGCCGAGGGGGCCCGGTGAAACGGCCGCCGGGCCCCCCTGAAGACGCGGACTACTCGGCGGGAACCGTGATCTCGCCGTCGATGATCTTCGTCTTGTACTCGTCGATCTTGATCTTGATGTCGTCGACCTGGCCACCGGTGGTGGAGAAGTCGACGCCGCCCGCCTTGAGGTCGTAGGTCGTCGGACCCGCCTTGACCGTGCCGTCGGCGAAGCTCTTCAGGAAGTCGAACACCGCGACGTCGACCTTCTTGAGCATCGAGGTGAGGATGACGCTCCGCACGCCCTCGTCGGCCGTGAGCGCCTGGTCGGAGTCGACGCCGATGGCGAAGCCCTTCGCCGCCTTGGCCGCCTCGAAGACGCCGCCGCCCGAGCCGCCCGCCGCCTGGTAGACGATGTCGGCGCCCGCGTCGTACATGCCCTGGGCCGCGGTCTTGCCCTTGGCCGGGTCGTTGAAGCCACCGAAGTCCGGCGGCTGGGTGAGGTACTTGACGTCGATCTTGATGTCCGGCTTGACCGCCTGGGCGCCCTTGGTGAAGCCCACCTCGAACTTCTTGATCAGCGGCACCTGCACGCCGCCGACGAAGCCGATGTGCTCCTTCTTCGTCTTCAGTGCGGCCGCGACGCCCACCAGGAACGAGCCCTCGTTCTCGGCGAACACCAGGTTGGAGATGTTCGGGCCCTCGGCCCCGTCGTCGACGATCGCGAACTTGGTGTCGGGGAACTCGGCCGCGACCTTCTTGGTCGCCTCGGAGTAGGCGAAGCCGACCGCGATGACCGGGTTGTAGCCGCTCTGGGCGAGCAGGCGGAGCCGCTGCTCCTTCTGGGCGCCGGTCTCGCCCGGGTTGGCCGAAAGCTCCTTGGTGTCGGCCAGCTTGAGCTCGGTCTTCGCCTTGTCCAGGCCCACCGCGGCGGCGTCGTTGAACGACTGGTCACCACGGCCGCCGATGTCGTACGCGAGACCGACCTTGGCGCCGGTCGGCGCCGCCGCCGAGGAGGCGGTCGACGCGCCGGGCGCCGGCGTCTCGGTGTCCGAAGTGCTACTGCCTCCACATGCCGCGACGGCCATGAGCATGGCACCCATCGCGGTCGTGGCTGCCAGCTTGCTTGCGTGAATGCGGAGCAAGGTGACTCCTCCCGTGTATCTTCGGCGTCCAACTTGTGTGCACGCGCGAAGAAACGCACGGCAACCCTGCACGGAAGATAGTTGTTTGACCGGTGTTGGCCAAACCGACGCCCGGCTCCGAAACAGGTCCGTTATGCAGCTCACGCCGCCCTGTGACCTGCGAAACCGTGAGATGGGACGGCGGGGACGCCATTTCGGGGCCCCCGCCGTACGGGCGGAGCTCTGTCAGGCAGTGACCGGCTGGATGGCGTCCTGGTCGGCGGAGGCGCGGTGCCCCTCCCACAGCGCGGTGAGCGCGGTGGCGGCCATGACGCTCACGCCGACACCGACGCAGCTCTCGTCGACGTCGAATGTGCCCTGGTGGATGTCGATCTGGCGGGTCTCCCCCGGCGCGCGCACGCCGAGCCTGGCGTACGCCCCGGGCACCGACTCCAGGTACCACCCGAAGTCCTCGCCGCCCAGGGACTGCGGGGTCGGGACCGTGGCGCCGGGGCCGAGCACCTGGCCGGCCGCGTCGCGCAGCATCTGGACGCTGGTCACCTCGTTGATGGTCGGCGGGACGCCCCGGATGTAGTTCATCTCGGCCTCCACGCCGTACGCGATCGCGACCGAGTCGAGCAGCGACTTGAACAGATCGGGCGCCTCGTGCCAGGCCTGCTCGTCGAGGCAGCGGATCGTGCCCTCGGCCAGGCCGTCGTCGGGGATGGCGTTGGCGACCGAGCCCGCCTGGACGCGGCCCCACACCAGCGACAGCGAGGAGCGCGGGTCGACGCGCCTGCTGAGCGCGGCGGGCAGCTCGGTGACGATCTTGGCCAGCGCGAAGACCAGGTCGGCGGTCAGGTGCGGGCGGGCGGTGTGGCCGCCCGGCCCCGCGACTCGGACGCTGACCTTGTCGCAGGCCCCGGTGATGGGGCCGACGCGCACGCCGAGCCGGCCGACGTCCACCCGGGGGTCGCAGTGCAGGCCGAAGATGCGGTCAACGCCGCTGATGCCCCCGGCTTCGAGCACCTTCAGCGCTCCGCCGGGCATGACCTCCTCGGCGGGCTGGAAGATCAGGCGGACCCGTCCGGGAAGCAGCCCGGCCGCCGCCTGCTCGGCCAGGAACAGGCCCGTGCCAAGGACGATCGCCGTGTGTACGTCGTGCCCGCAGGCGTGGCAGACGCCCGGGACGGTCGAACGGTAGGGGACTTCCTTCTCGTCCTGGAGCGGCAACGCGTCGATGTCGGCGCGCAGGGCGACGGTGGGGCCGTCGCCGCTGCCGATGTCGCAGATCAGACCGGTGCCGCGCGGCAGCGGCGTCGGCACGAGCCCGGCCTGTGCGAGCCGGGCGGCGATGCGCTCGGTGGTGCGGTGCTCCACGAACCCGAGCTCGGGGTGGGCGTGCAGGTCGCGCCGGAAGTCGATGAGGGACTCGTTGTTCACGTTCAGGAACGCGTCGAGTTCCCCCCGTAGATCACGTGCCGGCATGACCGATCGCCCCGTTCGACGTCCTCGAATTGGTGGTGACGAAGCGGTCTTCCGCGAGCTCGACGATCGTCGCGTCCACGATGTCGTCGAGGGTGCCGCCTCCGGACAGAATCGCGCGCTGGCGCTCACAGGAGTTGCCCTGCTCCACCACGTCGGCGATGGTCGCGAGCTCGTCGGGACAGCCGAGTCGCTCGGCCACCGGCGCCAGGTCGCGCGTCAGCTCGTACAGCATGTCTCTCATGGGCGCGGTCGAGCCGTGGTCGTCGGTGATGACGTCCGCGTCCAGCCCGTAACGGGTGGCGCGCCACTTGTTGTCGCGAACGACCCAGGGCGCGGGATGCGGCAGCCGGTACCCGCGGTCGAGCTGCTGATCGAACTGCTGCACCAGACACTGCGACAAGGCCGTCACCATCCCGACCTCTCTCAGGGTCGGTATACCGTCGAACATTCGAATCTCAATCGTGCCGAAGTCAGGATGCGGCCGGATATCCCACCACACCTCTTTGATGCTTTTGATGGTCCCCGCCCGCTTCAGGGTGTCCATGTACTCCTCGAACTCGGCCCAGTCCGCCAGCATGTGCGGCGGTCCGGCCGTAGGCAGCGCGCCAAAAACGATGGCCCGACTGGAGGCGAGTCCGGTGTCTTGCCCGCCCCAGTACGGGCTGGAGGCCGTCAGCGCGAGGAAATGAGGCAGGTAGGCCGCAAGTGCGTTGACGATGGGGATGACTTTATCCCTTTCCCGCACCCCCACGTGGACATGTACGCCAAATGTTTGGATCCGCCATGCCAGCCACTGCATCTCCTCGACCAGCTCGGTGTACCGCTGGACGGGTGCGTAGACCGCCTCGCGCCAGTCGCTGATGGCGTGCGTCCCCGTGCAGGCAAGGGACATACCGCGCGTCTCGACCACCGGGCGGATCTGGTCGATGGTCGACTTGAGGTCCTTCACGGCTTCCGACGCCGTGTGACACACATCCGTGATCACTTCGAGCTGGGACTGCATCAGCTCGTGCATGACCTTCGGGCGGGGGCTCTCGCTCAGCTCGGGGATGGCCTCCAGGACCTGGCGCGCGTCCTGGCGGAGCCGGCGGGTGTGCGAGTCGACAAGCTGGAGTTCCCATTCGACGCCCAGCGTCGGGCCGCGCGAAGGATTGAACTCAATTGTCACAGCACGCCTCCATGGGCATTGGTCTCAGGCCGAGTTTCCGCCGCCTAGCGAAATCGGCCAACCCTGCGGTCACCCCAGTTCGCGCCGAGTCACAGGTTTCCCGGCATCGGCCATCAAAGCGGAGATGGCACTCACGGATGCATGGTCAACCGCAAAACGGTCGTTTACCATCTCTGCCCGCGAAGGGGGGCTTATATGCGGGCGGCGCGCCACGCGCGCCAGCCGATGGCCCCGAGCACCAGGGCGAGGACCAGATTGACCGCGATCAGGATGCCGTGCACCACATAGAAGGCCGTGGGGTGGCCGTCGGCGAGGTTGAACCCGAGGTTGATCCACTCGAAGATCATGAAGGCGGCCAGGGCCAGGAGGAACCCGGCGACGCGTCGTGTCATCGTCACCTCCTCCATCTTACCGCTAAGGCTTTATGACCAGCACCTTCAGGATCTTTGTCGTGTCTTGTCCCACTTGAAAAGCGACAAAGCTACGCTGACTTCTCTATGGGGATGAAGCATGTAACAGCAGTCAGCGCGCTCGCGCTCGCCGGGGGACTCACGTTGGTCACCCCCGCTCACGCGCGCGCCGCGTCCGACGACACCGCGCCCATCGGCGGAATGCTGCTGGGCCAACGCGGCGTCGTGGTCGACCCAGGGGCCAAGGCGCCACCCAAGACAGAGGCCAAGGCCTTCGTGGTCGCCGACGGGGACACCGGCGAGGTACTGGCCGCCAAGGACCCGCACGGCCGCTACCTGCCCGCCAGCACGCTCAAGATCCTCACGGCCGTCACCCTCATCCCCCGCCTGAACAAGAACAAGACGATCTTGCCAAGCGCCGAGGCGTGCAACGTCGAGGGAAGCGCCGTGGGCCTGACCCAGCACAAGATCTACAAGGTCGACGACCTGTTCCGCGCGCTGATGATGGTCTCGGGCAACGACGCCGCCGTGGCGCTCGCCGAGACCAACGGCGGGGTCAAGCGGACCCTCGCCGACATGAACGCCGAGGCCAAACGGCTCCAGGCGCTCGACACCGTGGCCAAGACGCCGAACGGCCTGGACGAGCCTGGCCAGAGCAGCTCGGCGTACGACCTCGCGCTCATCGCGCGGGCCGGGCTGGCGAACCGGGACTTCCGCGAGTACGTCAGCACCAAGCTCGCCGACTTCCCCGCGCCTGGGGGCAAGCACTACCAGATGGCCAACCACAACAGGCTCCTCGGCAAGTACCCCGGCATGCTGGGCGTGAAGAACGGCTGGACCACCAAAGCCCTGGGCAGCTTCGTCGGCGCCGCCAAGCGGGACGGGCACACGATCATCGTCTCGGTGATGCGCCACGAGGGCTCGTTCTGGGAGGACGTCAAGGAGCTGCTCGACTGGGGCTTCGCGGCCAGGGGGCACGTGACGCCGGTCGGAGCGCTGGTCGGCCCGGTCGTGCCCAAGGCGAAGCCGACCAGGCCCGTCGGCGGCCCCGCGGCGGCCCCCGCCCCTGCCAAGCCCGTCGTCGCGGCACAGGACTCGGCGATGGTCGGCGTCGGCGCCCTGGTGGTCGCCGTGGGCCTTCTGGGCGGCGCGGCGTGGGTCGTGTACGGCGTGCGGCGCCGCTCGCGCGTCGAGCGGCCGAGCGAGCCGACCGAGGTGTGAGCCCGGCGAGGCTAGTCGTACTCGCTGGTGGGCATCGGAGTGGGCTCCGGTGGCGGCGTGCCGTCGGCGGTGGCCGTCCACGCCGCCACGTACAGCGCCCAGCGCGCCGCGAGGTTGATCCAGACGAGCAGGCCCACGATCACGGCGAACGCGCCGTAGATCGGGTTGCCCAGCGTGTGGGAGAGCAGCAGGGTGGCGATCTGCTTGAGCACGCCGAACCCGATGGCGCCGAGCAGCGCGCCCTTGAGGAGGGTCGTGAGGGGCTTGCCCATCTTGGCCAGCCAGCCGAGGATGATCCAGAACACCAGCATGTCGGCCGCGACGCCGATCAGCACCCCGGCCAGGGGCAGCAGGGTCGCGGCGACGACCGAGCCGTCCAGCCTGAGCCAGCCCATTATCGTGCCGGTGGCCTGGACGGCGACGCTTCCCACCACCACCGAGACCACCATCGTGAGCCCGATCAGCACGAGCGCCACCAGGTCGCGCAGCTTCCCGACGAACCAGTTCAACGGGGGCTCACAGCTCACGCAGATGTCGTGGAGCGCGTCCCGCAGCGCGTCCACGGCGCCGATGCCGGCGTAGACCAGGCCCAGCAGGCCGATGACCCCGGCGCTCGTACGGGCCTGGGAGAGCTGGTCGATGCGCAACTGGCCGGCCAGCCCGGGAAGCTGCCCGTTGATGGCGGCCTCCAGCGTCTCCAGCGCATGCGGATTGATCGTCACGATGTAGCCGAACAGCGCGAACGCCAGCGCTATCAGCGGGAAGAACGACAGGAACGCGAAGTACGTCAGCGCGCCCGCCAGCCGGTCGCCCCGCTGGCTCTGGTAGCGGTGGACGGTGCGGATCAGATGGTCGGCCCAGGGCCACCGGACGCGGTAGTACTCGGTCCTGGCCCTGCCCCACGCCTTGATCGCCTCGACCCGCTGGAGGATCGAGGCCCACGCACTTCCCATCCTGCCCACCTACCCAGCAGACGTACGTTATGCGGACAGGGACGGGTCACCGGGGAGACATCTCGCGAGCATGGCCGCGCACCGCCGACCGGCGGTGATCAGACCCTCGGGACGAACCCCACGCGGTCGCGGACGACCTCCATGGTCTCGCGGGCGATCTCCCCCGCGCGCCGCGCGCCAACGGCGAGCAGCCGGTCGAGCTCGGCCTCGTCGGACAGGAGCTTCTCGGTGCGCTCGCGGATCGGCGCGAAGGCGTCGACGATCACCTCGGCGACGTCCTTCTTGAACGCGCCGTAGCCGAGGCCCGCGTAGCGCGCCTCCAGGTCGGGGATCGGCGTGCCGGTGAGGACCGACTGGATACGCAGCAGGTTGGTGACCCCGGGCTTGTTCTCGGGGTCGGCGACGACCTCGGAGCCGGTGTCGGTCACCGCGCGCATGACCTTCTTGCGCAGCGGCCCCGGCTCCTCCAGCACCTCCAGGATGCCCTGGGGGCTGGAGGACGACTTGGACATCTTCGCCAGGGGATCCTGGAGGTCGGCGATCTTCTCGACCTCCTTGGGGATGTGCGGGGCGGGCACCTTGAAGGTCTGGCCGTAGCGGCTGTTGAACCGCTGGGCGAGGTCGCGGGTGAGCTCCAGGTGCTGCTTCTGGTCGGCGCCCACCGGCACCTGGTCGGCCTGGTACATCAGGATGTCGGCCGCCTGGAGGATCGGGTAGGTGAACAGGCCCACGCCGGCCGAGCTCTCGCCGTACCTCGCCGCCTTGTCCTTGAACTGGGTCATGCGGGCGGCCTCGCCCATGCCGGTGTTGCAGATCAGGATCCAGGCCAGCTCGCTGTGCTCGCGGATGTGGCTCTGCACGAACAGCGTGCTGCGCTCGGGGTCGATGCCGGCGCCGAAGAGCTGGGCGGCGGAGACGCGGGTGCGGCGGCGCAGCTCGGACGCCGAGGGGTTCACCGTGATCGCGTGGAGGTCGGCGATGAAGTAGAAGGCGTCGTGCGTCTCCTGCATGCCGATCCACTGGCGGACGGCACCGAGGTAGTTGCCGAGGTGGAACGAGTCAGCGGTGGGCTGGATGCCGGAGAGAACACGAGGTCTGGCCATAGCACACAATTCTGTCAGCACTCCGGGGCGGTCTGCGACCTCTCCCTCAGGACTCGGGAGTGTCCCCGGAATCCGCGGGCACGACTTTCCTGATCACGCGCACCCGGCCCACCCGGCGCCCGTCCATCTCGGTGACGACCAGCGAGCAGGCGGGCCGCTCGACCCTCTCCCCCACCTCGGGAAGGTGGCCGAGCGCGGCCATGACGAAGCCGCCGAGCGTCTCGTACGGGCCCTCCTCAAGCCGGATGCCGGTCTCGCTCTGGAAGTCGTCGAGGTTGATCAGGCCCTCGATCTCGATCTCCCCGGCCACCAGCCGCACCGACTGGCCGTCGGTGTCGTACTCGTCACGGATGTCGCCGGTGAGCTGCTCGACCAGGTCCTCCATGGTCACGATGCCGGCGGTGCCGCCGTACTCGTCGACGACGATGGCGAGGTGCTGGCCGTCGTCGCGCATCTCGGTCAGCGTGGGGAGCACCCGCTTGGTGGCGGGCAGCAGCTTGACCGGCCTGATGGGCACCAGTTCGCTGATCGGCTCGATGCTGCCGGTGAGCACCGGATCGAGGAGATCGCGTACGTGGACGAACCCCACGATGTTGTCGTAGGAGTCCCGGTAGACCGGGAACCGCGAGTGGGGCATCGCCGCGGCCAGGATCGCGGCCTCGGCCAGGGGCGTGTCGGCGGACATGAACTCCACCTCCGTGCGCGGCAGCATCACCTCCCTGAGATGGCGCTTCCCTGCCGTGAACACCTCGTCGATCAGGTCACGCTCGTCCTTGGTCAGCTCCTGGTGGCCGACGACCATGTCCCGGAGCTCCTCGGTGGTCATCGCGGCGCGGTCGGCGTGCGGGTTGCCCCCGAGGAGCCTCACCACGCCGTCGGTCGACTTCGACAGCACCCAGATCACCGGCCGCGAGAGCGAGGCCAGCCGGTCGAGGAAGGGCGCGACCAGCATCGAGAGCCCCTCGGCCCGCTGCCGGGCGAGGCGCTTGGGCGCCAGCTCGCCGAGCACCAGGGTGACGTAGGAGATGGCGAGCGTGACCACCACGAGCGACAGCGGCCGTACGGCTCCGGCGGGCACCCAGGACTTGGCGATGAGCGGCTCCAGCTGGCCCGCCAGGGTGTCGGCCCCGACGGCGGCCGACAGCACGGTGGCCACGGTCATGCCGATCTGGACCGACGAGAGGAAGCGGTTGGGGTCGCGGGCCAGCTTGGCCACGCGTGAACCGCGCCTGCCCCCCTCCGCCAGCTTGCGGACCTGGCTCTCGCGCAGGGAGACCATGGCCATCTCGGCGGCCGCGAAGAATCCGCCGATCAGGACGAAGACGAGGACGAGGACGATGTTCGCCGCGACGTTGTGCACGTCGATCGATGTCCGTTCGAATGAGGCTCACATGATGATCTGGTCAGCGTACCGGCTGCGCTTTATCTCACCATCGTCCAGCGGCGCGTAAGCTGGGCTTGGGCGTACAAAATCACACACGATCAAACACGATCGCACGAATGGGTGGGTAGAACTGTGAAGCTGCTGGTAACCGGGGGCGCGGGTTACATCGGAAGCGCCGTGGCCGCACAGCTCGTCGAGACAGGTCACGAGGTTACCGTCCTCGACGACCTGTCCACAGGTCACGCGGACGCGGTCCCGGCGGGCGCTTCGTTCGTCGAGGGCTCGGTCACCGAGGCGGCGGGCGTCCTCGCGCGGGGGTTCGACGGAGTGCTGCACTTCGCCGCGCGGTCGCTCGTCGGCGAGTCGGTGGAGAAGCCCGCGCTCTACTGGTCCAGCAACCTCGGCGGCACGCTCGCGCTGCTAGACGCGATGCGGGTGCACGGCGTGCGGCGCATCGTCTTCTCCTCGACCGCGGCGACCTACGGCGAGCCCGAGGGCACCCCGATCGTCGAGACCGACCCCACCCGGCCCACCAACCCGTACGGGGCGTCCAAGCTCGCGGTCGACACCACGCTGACCGCGTTCGCCGGGCTGCACGGCCTCGGAGCGGTCAGCCTGCGCTACTTCAACGTGGCGGGCGCCTTCACCGCCGCCGACGGGCAGGTCTACGGCGAGCGTCACGCCGTGGAGACCCACCTCATCCCCAACGTCCTCGCGGTCACCCTCGGCCGGCGCGAGTCGGTGAACGTCTTCGGCACCGACTACCCAACCCCCGACGGCACCTGTGTCCGCGACTACATCCACGTCACCGATCTCGCGCGGGCCCACCTGCTGGCCCTCGAATCCTGCCGGCCCGGCACCCACAAGATCTACAACCTGGGCAGCGGCACGGGGTTCTCGGTGAAGGAGGTCATCGAGGTCTGCCGGCAGGTCACGGGGCACCCGATCCCCACCGTGGTCGGCGACCGCCGCCCGGGCGACCCCGCGGTGCTGGTGGCGTCCTCGGAGCGGATCCAGCGCGAGCTCGGCTGGAAGGCCGAGCACGCCGACCTGCGCACCATCGTCGCCGACGCCTGGGCCGCCCTCACCCGCTGACCCAAGGGACAGGCGAAATCGAGTCACGTTCTGCGAAAGAGGTATCTCGCTCCGTCATCTGTGGTGAGATCTCATACGTGATGAAAGCTGCAAGCTTTTCACCTTTTGGGTTGAAGGTGGCGCTCGCTGGTCTCATCGTGTTCTGTGCCGTGCTGGCCGCGGCCGGCGCGGTGTTCGCCACCACCGTCCCGGGAGGCGATCCGGGCCACGGCCGGTGCGCCGCACACTCGCGGCAAGCGGGGCCGGCTTAAGCGGGGTCGGCTTAAGCGGGGTCGGCGTAGGCGGGCTAGCCACGCCACGGGGAGACCCGCATGCGGGCCTGGTTGTTGGCGGGGCGGCGGTCGCCGACGCGCGCGGAGTAGATCGTGGCCTCGGTGTCCACCTCACGCGACCCCCGGCGGGGCATGCGGAACACCAGGCGGAGCGTCCCGTGCGCCCCGGACCTTATCGGCCGCAGCGCGCAGCCCACCTGCCCGCGCCGCTTCTCGCACCGGGCGCCACGGGCCGACAGGAACCGCGCGCCGTGCTCGGTGAAGTAGATGTGCGCGTCACGCACGGGCCCCGGCCCGCTGTTGCGCACCGCCGCCCTGACGGTGAAGCGCTCCCCCGGCCTGGCTCGCCGCTTGGCGGGCGAGAGCCGCACGGCGAGGTCGGCCCCCTCGGCCACGCGCGTCACCACCTCGGCGTGGTTGTCGGCCTCGTTCTCGTCGACCACCTCCGACGTCAGGTGGGCGGACGCGCGGAGCGGGCCACGCGCGCCCGTACCGACGACCCCGAGGATGGTCACCGCGCCGGTGTCACCGGCCTGGATGTCCGTCGGCGAGGGGCAGACCACCTCGTGCTCGGACGCCCCCGGGCGGCAGGAGGTGACGTTGACGGCCGTGATCTCCACCTGGTCCGGCACCCGGATCGTGAGCACGGGCAGGACCGCGTCACCCGGACCGGCGTTGCGCACTTTCGCCTGATAGGTGAGCCACTGCCCGGGTTGCGCCACCGGTGGCGAGGCGGAGAGGCGCACCGACAGGTCCGCCCCTCCCCCCAGTCTCGGCGACTGCCCGGACGACGCGTTCGCCACCGCCGGAGCACCCGCGACGACGAGCAGGACGAGACCGGCGGCGATGCCCGCCGAGAACAGACCCATAGATGTGCGACCCCCATACGTTCGAGATCAATTGAACGCCGCGGGGGTCGCACGGTGCCCGCCCGACACGCGTCCCCGATGCAGGCGAATCCCACATGAGGGCAAAGCTTGGTCACCGGTCGGCTCCGGTCACTCCGCTACAGGAGCCGTACGGACCCCGAGCCTGGGTACGGCCTGTCCGGGCAGGAAGACCAGGGCCAGGACGGCGACCACCGCGCCCACCACAGCGAGCCAGGGGATGACCGTGGCCGCCGCCGCGGCGTGCGCCACGGCCGGCTCGGCGTGGCCGGCGGCCTGGTCGCGTACGACCGTGGTGTAGGCCGTGCCGGCGACCGCCAGGGCCACCGAGCCGCCGATCTGGCGGAAGAACGTGAGGTTCGCGCTCGCCGTGCCGATGTAGCTCGGAGGCACGGAGTACTGGATCGCCACCGTCAGCCCCGAGAGCATCGGGCCGATGCCGAGCCCGATCAGCGCCATCCAGGCCACCAGGGACCAGGTCGGGGTGTCCACGGCCAGCCCCGAGCACAGCAGCGCGCCGGCCACGATGAGGAACGGCGCCGCGAGCAGCCACGGCTTGTAGCGGCGCGTCTTGCTGATCAGCGCGCCGGTGAGCACGCTGCCGACCACCATGCCGAACATGAGCGGGTAGATGTGCAGCCCGGACGACATGGCGCTCTGGCCCTGCGCCTGCTGGAAGTAGCGGGGCAGGAAGACGGCCCCGGCGAACAGGCAGGACGCGGTGAAGAAGGAGGTGATGTTGACGATCGTGTACGTGCGGTTGCGGAACAGGTGCAGCGGGATGATCGGCTGCTCGGCGCGCGTCTCCACGAGGACGAACACCGCGAGCAGTACGGCCGCCGCCACCAGCGGGCCGATGACGGGCGCGCTCGTCCAGGTGTGGTCGTCCAGGCCCTTCTCGGTGAGGCCGAGGAGCAGCGAGCTGATCGCCACGGTGAACACCGCGATGCCGAGGTAGTCGGGCCTGGACCCTCCGGTTCCCGGCACGCGGGGCAGGCGCGGCACGATGATCGCCAGCAGCAGCGCGCCGATCGGGACGTTGACGAAGAACGCCCAGCGCCAGCTCGCGTGGTCGGTGAAGAACCCTCCGAGGAACGGCCCGGCGATGTAGCTCGCCGCCATGACGGCGCCGATCGCGCCCTGCACCTTGCCGCTCTTGTCCGGCGGGAACAGGTCGGCGACCAGAGCCAGGGACAGCGGCAGGAGCGCCCCCGCGCCGAGCCCCTGCACGCCGCGGAAGGCGATGAGCTGGCCCATGTTCTGGGCGAGCCCGCACAGCACCGAGCCCACCAGGAAGACCACGATGCCGATGAGCAGCAACGGCTTGCGCCCGTAGGCGTCGGAGAGCCTTCCGTAAAGGGGCACCGTGACCGTCGAGGTCAGCAGATACGCCGTGACGACCCAGGTGTACAGCCCCGCGCCGCCGAAATCGGCGGTGATGCGGGGTAACGCGGTGCCGACGATCGTCTGGTCGAGCATCGCGAGGAACATCCCGCCGAGCACGCCGAACAACAGGAGGCCGTTGCCTCGCGCCTGTCGCCCCGTATCCGTCTGGTCCATGGTCATCGCCGTCATGGCCTGTCCTCTCACTTTAATGTCTAGCTAGACAGGTAAAAGGTGACATGTCTGTACTTACATGTCAATCCTTAGATACGATGACGCCATGTCGCTGCGGATCGCCCTGCTGGGCCTGCTCTCCTTCTCCGGCCCGGCGAGCGGATACGACCTGACCAAGAAGTTCGAGACGTCGCTCAACTACGTGTGGCAGGCGGGTCACAGCCAGATCTATCCCGAGCTGGCGAAGATGGCGGCCGACGGGCTGATCACGGTCGAGGCCGAGGGCGCGCGCGGGCGCAAGATGTACACGATCACCCGCGAGGGGCACGACGAGCTGCGCCACTGGCTGACCGAGCACACCCCCAGCGGACCCGTACGGAACGAGGGCGCGCTCCAGGCCTTCCTGCTGCCGCTCCTCGATCCGCCGGAGGCGCTGACGGTCCTTCGGAAGGTGAGCACGGGCGTGGAGGCCAGGCTGGAGGATCTGCGGGCGCTGCGGGCGGGCGAGCACGCCCAGATCGCTCCCGGGCAGGGCGAGATCGGCGGCTACGCCCTCGACCTCGGCATCAGGAACGCCCTCACCACCCTGGCGTGGGCCAGGGACACCGCCGCCTCCATCGACCCCGGCCTTCCCCCGGAAGCGCCGGACCCGGCCTAGCCGCAGCTCGCGGGCGCGGGCCTCTCGGTCTCCGGGGCGAACCCGACCTTCCCGAAGTACTTGCCGAGCAGGGTCTTGACGGTGCCGTCCTTGTACATCTGGGCGATGGCGGCCCGCACCGCCTTGCACGTCCTGAGATCGCCCTTCTTGACCGCCACGGCGTACCGCTCGTCGGTGAGCCTGGCGCCCAGCAGCTTGTAGCGGATGCTCTCGCGGTTCGCGAACCCGGCCAGCAGCAGGTCGTCGCCGGGGACGGCGTCCACCTTGCCCGCGCGCAGCAGGTTCATGCAGTCGGCATAGGTGTCGGCGGCGACCAGCCGCACCTTGACGGCGTCCTGGACGATTCCGGTCGACATGCTCGATCCCGGGGAGCACATCCTGTGCCCCGCCAGGTCGGCCACCTTGGCGTAGGGGTCGCCGTCCCGCACGAGCACGTCGACGTGGGCGGTGTAGTACGGCCCGGCGAACGTGACCTGGTTGTTCTCGTTGATCGGGTAGGTCGCGATCACCAGGTCGGCCGCGCCCGAGTTCACGAGGGACGCCCGCTCGGTCATGCTGGACGCCTGGTAGGTGATGCCGCTGCGGGGGACGCCGAGTTGCCTGGCGATGTAGGCGCCGACCTCCACCTCGAAACCGTGCCACTCTCCCCCGTCGCTCAGGGCGATGCCGGGCACGAGGTCGCGCATGGCGATGGTCAGCTTGCGCGTCTTGGCGGCCTTGTCGACGACCGAGGTGAACCTCACGGACGCGTCGGGGCTCACGTCGGGCTCGCTCGCCCCCCGCGTCACGCCGGGGAGAGCCGCCGCGAAGCTCGGCCCCCACTGCCTGGCGGCGAGGGCGCCGCCACCCGCGAGCACCACGACCGCGACCGCCGCCGCGAGCCACCGGCCACGGCGGCGACGCCCGCGCGGCGCCTCCTTCGCCAGAACGCCGGCCTCCCGCGCCGGGGGAACGCCGGACCCTCCGGACGCGGCGTCGCTCGTGTCTCCCCGGCCCGTCCAGCCGGATCCGAGCGTCTCGCGGCCGGCCAGCTCGGCGCCCTGGCTGAGCACCGCGGTGGACGCGCCCGCCGCCTCGGCGTGGCCGAGCAGGCGGAGCAGGATCTGGTCGGCCGAGGGCCTGGCGCCCGGCGCCTTCTGCAGGCAGGAGCGCACCACCCCGCGCAGCGGCTCGGGCAGGCCGCTCACGTCGAACTCGTGGTTGAGCACGCGGTTCAGGACCACGGCGATGGAGTTGCCACCGAACGGCGCGGAACCGGTGGCCGCGAAGGCGACCGTGGAGCCCCACGCGAACACGTCGGCGGGCGGGCCGACCTCGCCCCCGGAGATCTGCTCGGGCGCCATGTAGGCGGGCGTGCCGACGGCCCGGCTGGTGATCGTGCCCGTGGAGTCGAGGATGCGGGCTATGCCGAAGTCGACCACCCGCGGCCCGTCGGCCGCCATCAGCACGTTGTCGGGCTTCAGGTCGCGGTGCACGATGCCGGCGTGGTGTATGGCCGTGAGCGCGGTGGCCGTGCCGACCGCGAGGCGCTCCAGCTTGCTCCCCGACAGCGGCCCCGTGGCCTCGATGGTCTCGCGGAGCGACGGCCCCTCGATGTACTCGCTGGCGATGTACGGCGTGTCACCGTCGAGGTCGGCGGCGATCACCCGGGCCGTGCAGAACGAGGCGACCCGCTCGGCGGCCTTGAGCTCGCGCGCGAAGCGTGATCTCGCCGTCAGGTCGCCGGTGAACTTGACGTGCAGCAACTTGACCGCGGCGCTCTCCCCGGCGTCGCTTCTGCCGAGGTAGACGACCCCCTGACCGCCCTCCCCGATGCGCCCGGCGAGTCTGAAAGGGCCCAGCTGCTGGGGATCTCCCCGTCCGAGCGGCCCGAGCTCCGGCATTCCCGTCCCCGTGATTCCTCAAGTATCGACCATGAGAACTTTACGGCCCCTTGGTGTCCTTACAGGGAACCGAGACCACGCCGTAACCTCCCATGTCGACCGCGCGCGCGAAGGGCCGCCCACCGGAATCCGGTGGACGGCCCCTTGATCACGGCCATCTGACCCTGGTCAGACGCCCATCTTCTTCTTGAGGTTCTCGTCCAGGGCCGCCAGGAAGTCCTGG
Organism: Sphaerisporangium sp. NPDC049003; assembly: GCF_043197795.1. Lineage (NCBI taxonomy): Bacteria > Bacillati > Actinomycetota > Actinomycetes > Streptosporangiales > Streptosporangiaceae > Sphaerisporangium > Sphaerisporangium sp. NPDC049003. The sequence continues at coordinate 133,539 of NZ_JBICTU010000014.1, read as the reverse complement.
GTGGTCAGCCACTTGGCGTCGCCGCCGACGATCAGGGCGAGGTCCTTGGTCATCTGGCCGCTCTCGACGGTCTCGATGCAGACCTTCTCCAGCGTCTCGGCGAACGCGGTCACCTCGGGCTGGTTGTCGAGCTTGCCGCGGTGGGCGAGGCCCCGCGTCCACGCGAAGATCGAGGCGATCGGGTTGGTGGAGGTGGGGTTGCCCTTCTGGTGCTCGCGGTAGTGGCGCGTGACCGTGCCGTGCGCGGCCTCGGCCTCGACCGTGCGGCCGTCGGGCGACATGAGCACCGAGGTCATCAGGCCGAGCGAGCCGAAGCCCTGAGCCACCGTGTCGGACTGCACGTCGCCGTCGTAGTTCTTGCACGCCCAGACGTAGCCGCCCTCCCACTTCATGGCCGCGGCGACCATGTCGTCGATGAGCCGGTGCTCGTAGGTGATGCCGGCGGCCTCGAAGTCGGCCTTGAACTCGCTCTCGAAGATCTCGGCGAAGATGTCCTTGAACCGGCCGTCGTAGGCCTTGAGGATGGTGTTCTTCGTCGACAGGTAGACCGGGTACTTGCGGGCGAGGCCGTACCGCATGGAGGCGCGGGCGAAGTCGCGGATCGACTCGTCGACGTTGTACATCGCCATGGCGACGCCGCTGCCGGGGAAGTCGTAGACGTCGATCTCGATGGGCTCCGAGCCGTCCTTCGGGGTGAAGGTCAGGGTCAGCGTGCCCTCGCCCGGCACCTTGATGTCGGTGGCGCGGTACTGGTCGCCGAAGGCGTGACGGCCGATCACGATGGGCTTGGTCCATCCCGGGACCAGCCTCGGCACGTTCGCCATGATGATCGGCTCACGGAAGACGACGCCGCCGAGGATGTTGCGGATCGTCCCGTTCGGGGACCGCCACATCTTCTTGAGGCCGAACTCCTCCACGCGGGCCTCGTCGGGGGTGATGGTGGCGCACTTCACACCGACGCCGTGCTCCTTGATGGCGTTGGCGGCGTCGATCGTCACCTGGTCGTCGGTCGCGTCACGGTGCTCGATCCCCAAGTCGTAGTACTTGAGGTCGACGTCGAGGTAGGGCAGGATCAGCTGGTCCTTGATGAACTTCCAGATGATCCGGGTCATCTCGTCGCCGTCGAGTTCGACGACGGGACCCGCTACCTTGATCTTGGGCATGCTTGGGGTTCCCCTTCTAGCAACTTCTTACGACTAGGCTGACCAAACGGTCGTTTTGCGAACGCAATGGCGGGGTGAGGCTACCGGACTGGGCATGGGGGTTTACTGCCTACCCATGAGCCATTGCATGGCGACGCTGAGGGCGACAACGGTCATGACGCCGCCGAGCAGTGCGTATGTGGCGGCGTCGGTACGCCTGCTACGCACGCCCAGCATGCTCTCCCGGTCGCCGGGCACCAGCAGTCGCAGCACGGCGCCGAAGAGCACCGAGCAGGCGACGACCAATGAGCCCGCCCACGCGGGCAGGCCCATCGCGATCGCGCCGAGGCCGACGGCCGCACCCGCCAGTATCAGCAGGTACGGCCCCCATGCCCTACCGTTCGTCAATCGGTGTCCACTTCTGGTCGCGCTCCCCGATGTACTCGCTGTCCGGACGGATCAGCCGGTTGTCGGCGTGCTGCTCGATCACGTGCGCGGTCCAGCCGGACATCCTGCTGACCGAGAAGACCGGGGTGAACAGGTCCGTCGGAATGCCGAGGTAGTGGTAGACCGTCGCGGCGTAGAAGTCGACGTTCGGGTACAGCCCCTTCTCCGCGAAGACGACCTCCTCCATCTCCTTCGACATCCGATAGTAGGTGTCGTCCCCGCTCGCCTCGGCCAACTCGCGCGACATCTTGCGCAGGTGAGTCGCGCGCGGGTCCTCGGTCTTGTAGACCCGGTGGCCGAATCCCATGATCTTCTCGCCGCCCGCGAGCTTGTCCCGTACGGCCTGTGCCACGCCGTCGGCGGGGATGCTCTCCAGGGTCCGCATGACCTGCTCGTTCGCGCCGCCGTGCAGCGGGCCCTTCAGGGTGCCGATCGCGGCCACGATCGCCGAGTGCATGTCCGACAGCGTCGCCGCGCAGACGCGGGCGGCGAAGGTCGAGGCGTTCATCGTGTGGTCGGCGTGGAGCACGAGGCACTCGTCGAAGAAGTCGACCTCGGTCTGTTCCGGCACCCGGCCCGTGATCTGCAGCAGGAAGTTCGCCGCGACGCTGAGGGACGGGTCGGCGTCGCGCGCGGTGCCGCCGGTGCGTGCGGCGTGGTAGCGCGCGACCAGGATGGGCTGCTGGGCCGTCAGTCGCGCGGCCTTGCGCCGGTTGGCGCCGGCCTCGTTGGAGTCCTTGTCCGCGTCCTCGGCGCCGGCCAGGGAGACCAGGCTCCGGAGCGCCTCCATGGGCCCCTGTTTCTCCGCGATCTCGGCGATGTTGGCTTCGACGAGCGCTCCGAGGGTACGACCTCGGACGAGTTCGGCTCCGTAGTCGGCCAGCTGCTGACGCGTGGGGAGCGTGCCATGCTGAAGCAGGTGCGCGGTCTCTTCGAAGCTCGTGCGGCCGGCTAGATCGTGGATGTCATAGCCGCGGTAGAAGAGGCGACCGGCTTTGCCGTCGATGTCGCTCAGCGCTGTAGACGCGGCGACGACATCGGCGAGGCCTTTGGTGGGGTTGTCCGCCATGTGTTATTTCCTCCGCTTATCTTCGTCCGAAGTCTACCTGTGAGCAGGTAAAACCGGCCGAGGAGGTCCAGACCAATTTCTGCAGTGATTCTCGTTATGGCAAAGGCGATTCCCCAACCCCTCGTTTGGGTAAGCCGGAGGTGTAGCGGAAGTAACGGCGGGCTACCTGGGGAGGAACTGCCGTGGAGGGGCCGTTCATACGCGTCGAGGACACCGGTGAGGTGGTCCCGTTGCGCCCCGAGATCACGACGATCGGCCGAGGCCGAGGCGTCGACGTCAGGCTGGCTGATCCGAGCGTGTCACGACTGCACGCCGAGTTCATCCGCCGTGGACCCTACCTGTATGTCGTTGACCTGGGCCTGTCCCGCAACGGCACACGGGTGAACGGCAGGCCGATCGCCCGGAGGGTGCTCGACGACGGCGACGTCGTCTCCTTCGGAGCGGCTCGCTGTCGGGTCGGCGGGGTGCCAAGGGAGGATTTCGCCCCGGAAGTCGAGTTGCGCCGCGCGGCGGCGCCCGAGCTGACCAGGCGAGAGGTCGACGTGCTGACCTCCCTGTGCCGGCCGGCGCTGTCCGACGAGGCGTTCGTGGCGCCCGCGACGGCGCGCGAGATAGCCGACGACCTGGTGGTGACGGAGGCGGCCGTCAAGCAGCACCTGCTGAGGCTCTACCAGAAGTTCCGCATCCCGGAGGGCATCAACCGGCGCACAAGGCTGGCCAACGAGGTCGTCGCCCTCGGCCTGGTCCGCCCCACCCCGGTGGTCCCCCCGCAGCGCACGTCGGGACCGGGAGAGTCACCACCCCAAGCGGCCAACCGCCGCGCATCGTAGGCTGCCACGTCTGGGCCACGCGAATCCGCGTGGCCCAGACGCTTGTGTGCCCGCACACCCTCGGGCGGTGGGGCCGGGGCGTTCCGTTCCAGGAGTAGGGGGCAAACTCACTGGAGAGACCGAGTGCAATTGCTAGCGTGAAGCCATGACAGTCGAGGTCCGGAGCCAAAAGATGACAGACCCGCAGCTTCCCGGCTGGATGGTCCCACCCCCGGAGGGTTTCACCGCGGCAGACCTCGATCACCTTCCGGATTTGCCCGCACACACAGAGTTGATAGATGGAAGCTTGGTCTTCGTGAGCCCCCAGAAAGACTTCCACTCTGTGATCATCGATCTGCTCGTCAACGCTCTGCGCCGGCTCACTCCGCGAGAGTTCCGGGTGCGCAGAGAGATGAGCGTCGTGCTCGGCCCTCGGCAGCGTCCCGAGCCTGATGTGGCGATCCTCCGAGCCGAAGCCCTCGTGGGACCTGACGCCACCGCGTACCAGGCGAGAGATGTGCTCCTCATAGTCGAGGTCGTCAGCCCTGATTCCGAGACGCGTGATCGGGAGCGCAAACCGCAGCTTTACGCCGCCGCGAAGATCGAGCACTTCTGGAGGGTCGAGCAGAACGGCGGTAAGGCGACCGTGTACGTCTACGAGCTCGACCCGGCCACCAAGGCCTACGCCCTCATGGGGATTCACCACGACAAGTTGCAGCTCAAGGTCCCGTTCGAGGTCGACATCGATCTGACGGAGATCGAGAGCCTCTGAGGCCGCGCGCAGGCGGCTCGTCAGGTGGGGATGTCCATGCGCTGGGTGCCGAGGACGCGCAGGAGCTGAAGGGCCTGTTCCGATGAGGTGCCGGGCTCGGCGGTGAAGATGACGACCTGCTGATCGCGGTCGGGCACCGCGATGATGTCGCAGTTCAGTGTGATCTTGCCGACCACCGGGTGGTGCATGGTCTTGAGCTTGTGGTGCTCGTCGTACACGTGGTGCGCGGCCCAGATCCGAGCGAACTCCTCGCTTCCGGCCACGAGTTCGTCGACGAGCGTCTGGATCTCCGTGGCGTCCGGATAGCGGGCGGACGCGGTGCGCAGATGATCGGCCGCGAACAGGCCGAACTGGTGCACGTCATGCTCCGAGGACATCCCGTAGTGCCGCCGCATCGGGTCAGGGTGCAGGAAGTGGCGCCGGATGAGGTTGCGGTCACGCGGAGCCAGCGCGGAGAAGTCCTCCATCAGCGCCGCGGCGAGGGCGTTCCACGCGATCACCTCGAACTTCGCGTCGAGCACGATCGCGGCCGAGTCCGGCATCCGGTTGATCATATTCAGGATGCTCGGCCCCACCTCGCCGGGCGGCCCTGTCCGCGGGCCCGGCGGTTCGCCCGCCAGGAAGTACAGATGGTCGCGCTCGGCGTCGGACAGCCGCAGGGCACGGTCGATGCCGGCCAGGACCCGCCGTGAGGGGCGCGGCCCGCGGCCCTGCTCCAGCCGGGTGTAGTACTGGGTGGAGATCAAGGCCAGGTTGGCGACCTCTTCCCGGCGTAACCCGGGCGTGCGGCGGCGCGGACCGGCCGGCAGCCCGACATCCGAGGGACGCAGCCGTTCGCGCCTGCTACGCAGGAAACCCGCCAGTTCGCGCTTGTCCACACCTCCATTGTGCTCTTGCGCGGCCGGGCGGCCAGGTAGGGGCTCAGACCGGGATGACGCCGGTGATCGTGGTGCCGCCACGGAGCGTGCTGTTGATGGTCAGCGTGCCGCCCACCTTGGCGAAGTTGGCCCGCATGGCGGCCTGCCCCCGCCCGTCCAACCGGCCCGGCCGGTGCGCCGCGTACCCGATGCCGTCGTCGCTGACCGTCATCCGCAGGCCGCCCGCGCCGAGCGTGATCGCGACCGAGACGTGCTCGGCGCGACTGTGCCGTTCGACGTTGGTCAGCGCCTCGACGACGGTCGCGTACACCGCGTCGGCGATATGCGCGGGCACGGCCTGACCGGGCAGCGCCCAGACCTCGGCGGCGATGCCGGACCGTTCCGCCCAGTCGTGAAGGTACTCCTCCACAGACGGGGCAAGGCCCTCACCCCTGCGAACGCGAACTTCCTCCGCCATCTCCCCGACTCCCCTGGTCCGCGCCGCCTGAGCCGCCGCACAATCGCACCTCGACCTTGTGAACCTAGACGCGGAAACCGGTGGAAAGATCACCCTGAATGGTGACGGGGGGTCCCCCGCCATGATGAGACGCCTGTCCCTAACCGCCCGAGGCGACGCCTGGAGCTCATCAGGGCTGGATGGCGGCCATCCGAGCCCGCACCTTGACCCCATCCGCAACATCGCTGTAACGCCCAAGGGTTGACCTTGGGCGGGGGTACGTGGATAACTGTGCCGGGGGGTCCCGCAATCCGTACCTTGGAGCTGTGGATGAGCATGGTGCCCTCGCCCGCACTTGTCGGACGTGCCCCTGAGCTGCGGGCTCTGATCGACGCGATGACCCGTCCACCGGCGATGGTCCTGGTGGAGGGCGAAGCGGGCATTGGAAAGACCCGGCTCGTCCGCGCCGCGCTCGGCCGCGTCCCGTCCGGCGACCGGGCCGTCCTGCTCGGCTACTGCCACCAGATCCGCGAGCCCTTCCCGTACGGCCCGGTGTTCGAGGCGCTGCGGGACATCAGGGGACGGCTTCCGGCGCCCCAGGCGCTGAACCCGGTCACCGGCGCGCTCCGCGGCTACCTTCCCGAGCTGGCCGACGCGCTGCCGCCCTCCCCGCAGCCGCTGGAGGATCCGCGCGCCGAACGGCACCGGGTGTTCCGCGCGATACGCGCCCTGCTGGCGGCCGTCGGGCCGGCCGTGGTCGTCATCGAGGACCTTCACTGGGCCGACGACGGCACCCGCGACCTGCTGCGCTTCCTGAGCGGCCAGCCGCCCGAAGGGCTCGCGATCGTGGCGACCTACCGGCGGGAGAACCTCGGCACGGCCCGGTCGCCCCTCGGTCTGGCCTACCGGCACCAGCCGGACACCACCACCGTGGTCGTGCCGTTGGCACCGCTGGACGTCTCCGACGTGGGAAGCCTGGCCGGCGCGCTGCTGGACCGATCCGATCTGTCCTCCGGTTTCGTCGCCCGGCTGCACGAGCGTACGGCCGGCATCCCGTTCGTGGTGGAGGAGGTGGTCCGGTCCCTGCCGGACGCGGAGGAGCCAGACGCGCTCGACCGCGCCGGGGTGCCCCTGCTGCTGCGCGAGGCGATGGCCGAGCGGATGGCCGGTCTGTCCTCGGCGGCGGTTGGCGCGGTCCAGGCGGCGGCGGTGCTGCGGCTCCCGGCGGGAGAGCAACTGATCACCGCCGTCGGCGGGCATTCCGCCGGGCTGGGCGAGGCGCTGCGCGCGGGCGTGCTGCACGAGCATCCAGGCGGCCGGTACGGCTTCCGCCACGCGCTGGCCCAGCAGGCCGTGTACGACGCCATCCCGGGGCCCGACCGCCGGTCGGCGCACGACCGGGCGAAGCGGGCGCTCGCGGCGGTGGACTCGCCGCCGCTGGTGCAACTGGCGTTCCACGCCCGGCAGGCCGGCGACACCGACGCCTGGCTGCGCCACGGCACCGCCGCCGCCCAGCGGGCCGCCTCGCTCGGGGACACCGCGCTGGCCGTCGAGGTGATCGAGGGCATGCTCGACGATCCCGACCTGCCGGCGCCCGACCGGGGCCCGCTCGCGCTGATGCTGAGCCGCTTCGCGGCGACCGGCCTGTCCCACCAGCGGGTGGTACGGCTCCTTCGCCACGTCTTACGCGACGACTTCCTGTCCCCCGACGCACGCGCCGAGGCCCGGCTCAACCTCGGTGTCGTGCTGTCCAACCAGGCGGGCGACACCGACTCCGGAAGGCCCGAGATCATGGCCGCACTCGCCGAGCTGAGCGACCGGCCGACGCTGGCCGCCCGGGGCTGGGCCAGCCTCGCGCTGCCGGGGTGGGGCACCGAGTCGCTGGCGCAGCACGAGGAGTGGATGGCCCGCGCCGAGGCCCTCGTCGCGACCGCCGACAACCCCGAGCTGGCGGCGGCCGTCCAGGCCAACCGGGCCTCGTTCGAGATGACGATCGGCTCTCCCGACGCCTTCGCCGTGGCGGCCAAGCTGCCGGTCGCCGACCCGCGCACGGGTGTGCGGCGGGAGGCCGCCCGTGCGTACGCCAACCTGCACGACTCGGCGACCAGCCTGGGTCTCTACGCGGCGGCCGAGAAGTTCGCCGAGGAAGGCCGGCAGCTCGCCGTGGAGAGCGGCGCGCAGTACCCCGCCTACCTCCTCGACGTCTCGACGATCCGCAGAGATTGGCTGACCGGCCGATGGGACGGGCTCCGCGACCGGGCGGCGTCCCTGGGAGAGCTGGCCACGGAGACGCCGCTGATCGCGGTGGACATCTGGCTCGTGCTGGGGATGCTCGCCCTGGCGACGGGCGAGTGGGACGAGGCCATCAAGCATTTCCACGGCGCGGGGCTGGACGCGCCGGACGCTCGCTATGTCCCGATCGTGACGGCCGCCGCCGGGGGGCTCATCGACCTGCACCTCGCGCGCGGCGCCCTGGACAGCGCGGTCACCGAGGCCGAGCATGCGGTCGCCCGGTTGCGCCGCAAGGGCGTGTGGGTGTGGGGGGCGTACCTGGTCCCGTCCGCCGTCACCGCGCTGGCCTGGGACGGACGCCTGAAGGCGGCGGCCGACCTGGTGGCCGAGTACGCCGCCGGGATCGCGGGCCGCATCGCGCCCACCGCGCACGCCGCCCTGGACTTCGCCCGGGGCGCGCTCGCCGCCGCCGAGCGCCGGCACGCCGAGGCCGTCGGCTTCTACGCCCGCGCCCGCGAGGCGTACGCCGCGCTGCCCCAGCCGTACGCGGCGGCGCGGGCGGGCGAGGGAGAGGCCCGCGCGAGGCTCGCCCTCGGGGACGCCGGGGCGGCCGCGGGCTTCACGGAGCTGGCGGAGCGGTTCGGCCTGCTCGGCGCCACGCACGACGCCGCCCGGTGCAGGCGGGTGCTGCGGGACATCGGCGTGGAGTTCCAGCTCCCACGCGGCCGGAGGACGGACGCCGGCGCGCTGTCGCAGCGCGAGCGGGAGGTGGCCAGGCTGGTCGCGCTCGGCCGTACGAACCGGGAGATCGCCGACGTGCTGTTCCTGTCGACGCGGACGGTGGAGAGCCATGTCGCCACCGTGCTGCGCAAGCTCGGCGTACGGTCGCGGACCCAGGTCGCCCCGCCCGCGTGAGCCTGGCCCCGGCGGTCCCTCCCTCGCCGGCCCTCGGTGACGGTGTGAACGGGTGAAAGGACGCCTTCTGGGCGTCCCGGGCAACGGCGAACCCCCGGGACCAGGGGTGGGGTCCCGGGGGTTCGTACTGCCGTTGCTCAGACCGTGATGGTCCACGAGTCGAGGTAGCCGGTGTCCAAGGTGTACTGGTCGGTGACCTCAAGGGTCCACGTGCCCGCCGCCGTCTGGGTGACCGGGACCGAGTAGGCCCGGGTACCGAAGGACGTGCAGCTGATGCCGCCACTGGACTTGACCGTGTAGATGGTGCCGCTCGGGCCCTTCAGCCTGATCCGGAGGTCCTCGGCGCAGGTGTGGGAGATGGTCACACTGAGCTTGACCGGGGAGACGGCGTTACCGGTCGCGGTCGAGGTGATCGGGCTGTTGATCGTCGACAGGTCGTTGATCGTGTAGTCGGTGCCGTTGGTGAACGTGCGCCCGCCGGAGGTGCCCGACACGGTCAGCGTGTACGCCGCCGTGTGGGTGGCGCCCGAGCCCGTGCCCGTCACCGTGATCGTGTAGGTGCCGGAAGGCGTCGACGAGGTGGTGCTGATGGTGAGGGTGGAGGATCCGCCCGAGGTCACCGAGGTGGGGCTGAAGCTCGCGGTGGCTCCCGAGGGCAGCCCGGAGGCGCTGAAGGAGACCGTCTGCGCGCTACCCGCAGTGGTCGTCGTGCCGACCGTGGCGGTGGTCGCGGAGCCCGGCGCCACCGTGCCCGAGGTGGGGCTCAGCGACAGGGAGAAGTCGTTGCTGGAGGAGCTGCAGGATGCCTCGCCCGACTGCACCGGGACGCTGACCGCGTTCCAGGCCGCCTTGACCGCCGCGCACTCGGGGCTGCTGGCGCCGTAGAGCTCGACCGCCGCCGCGAGGGACGCCGTACGGACGTTGACGTACTTCCAGGTGGAGGTCTTCCGCTGGAGGGCGCCCATGTAGATCTTGCCGGCCTTCTGGATGGAGATGCCGGTCACCGAGGAGGGTCCGCCGGAGCAGATCGGGCTGCTCGGCTTGCCGCCGCCGGGCGCGGAGCCCTCGGCGAGCAGGTAGAACCAGTGGTTCAGCGGACCGGCCGCCGCGTGCACCTCGCTCGGGAGCGAGGCCGACCAGCAGTTGGGGTCGCCCTCGAGGGACGGGTTGTACATGTAGCGGATCGGGCCCTGGCCGACGAGGTTGACCTCCTCGCCCACCTCGTAGTCCGGCGGGTCGTTCGGGTTGTTGGCGTAGGCCTCGGTCAGCGACCCGAAGATGTCGCCGGTGGCCTCGTTGATGCCGCCGTTCTCGGTGCCGCTGCCGGCGCCGCCCGGGGTGGTCTGGAAGATGGCGTGACCGAACTCGTGGGCCACCACGTCGATCGGCGTGGCCTGGCGGGCGTTGTCCTGCGAGTGCCCGAAGTTGGTGTAGCTGCCGTTCCAGTACGCGTTCACGTCCGCCAGCCCCACGCGGATCGGGAAGCCGCCGCCGCTGCCGTTGATGCCGCTGCGCAGGAGCCAGGAGCCCAGCATGTCCCACTCGCGCTGGACGCTGTAGAGGGCGTCCACGCAGGCGGTCTCCAGGTTCGTCCCGCTGCCGTTGCCCCAGGCGTCGTCGGTGCCGGTGTAGGCCGTTCCGCCCTGGCCGCCACAGCGAATGCCGCTGCGGGTGGTGTCGGTCATCGAGTACGAGGTGCCGGAGCCGCTCGTGTTGATGGTGACCGCGCCGTAGTAGTAGCCGTTGCCGGTGCCCGCCCGGACGTCGTCGTAGGAATCGGCGATCTCACCGGTGGTCGCGTCGACGAATACGTGCTGGATGCTCGGCTTGCCGGCCGAGATGCCGGACACCTTCGCTTCCCACGCGAGGCGCGGCTTGCTGCCCCAGGTCAGGACCACCAGGCGCGGGGCGACGCTGTCGTCGGCCCGGTCGAGCTTGGTCTTGGCCGTCTCGGTGGCGGTCTCGGCGCTCACCGTCGGCGTGGTCGGCACGCCCTGGGTGGTGGCCGCGGCGGCCGCCGCGGTGTCGCGCACGCGCCCATTGGCGTCGGTGACCACGACCGCGTCGCCGCCCACCACGGGCAGGCCCTTGTAGGAGCGCTCGTAGGTCACGTAGTACATGCCGGTGCTCGGGGTCACGGCGATGCGCTTGTAGGTCTCGTTGGGGCTCACACGCAGCTTGTCCAGGCCGCTCGCGACGGCCTGGTCGGCGGCGGCGGCGGCGCGCTGCGACGGGTCGGCGGCGAGGGACTGTACCTTGCCGTCGCTCCCGGGGGGTGGCTTGGCCGCGGCGGAGGTGGCGGGGACCACCACGCCGGCGATGGCCAGGGCAGCGGTCGCTGCGAGTAGTGCTTTGCGCCTCATGGGCGGCTTTTCCTTTCTCTGCCTCCCACGCCGCAGCGCGCGTTTTTCGCGGGCAGCGGCGGTCGCGCCGACGGGAGTCGCCCGGCAGCGGACACCGTGGGATAAGGGGGGTGATGAGAGAAACGAATGATTCTTCTCACCGGTGTGGCGCCGAGATGGGGCTGCCACGTCATCGGCGGAGATGTCGCCTGTCGCGGGGAAGCGACGGCTATGGCGGGAGGTCGGGAGAGGTCACTTCGCGGCGCTCCTTTGTGTGCGGACCGGACGAACCGGTCTGACGTGACGCTAGGTCCGCAGTCAGGTGTTGAACATCCGTAGTGACATCCGTATATGTACGTAAAAATGACGATGAATCCGTACTCGTCCCACTGGGATGGGCCGGCCGGCGCGGGAAACACGATGGAGCCGGCGCTCCACGCGCCGGCTCCATCCGCCCTGGAGAAGCGGTGACTCAGCCGGTCTTGGCGGCCTTGACGAACTCGGTGGTGTAGGTCTTGGACAGGTCGATGGTGTCCTTCTTGCCCTTCACGTTCGGCGAGAAGGAGGCGAGCACCTCCAGCACGTTCTTGGCGCCCTCCTCGTCCATGACGCCGTCGGGTCGGAAGATGCTCTTGGTGTCGTTGATCGCCTTGGTGTAGAGCGCGGGGTCTCCCCCGGCGTACTCCTTCGGCATCTTGGCGGCGATGTCCTCCGCGGAGTGCTCGTTGATGTACTTCAGGGTCTTCACGAAGGCGTTGGCGAGCTTCTGCACGGTCTCCTTGTTGCTCTGGACCCAGGCGCAGTCCATGTACAGCGAACTGGCCGGGTACAGGCCCCCGAGGGCCGCCCTCGTACCCTCCTCCGTGCGCATGTCGATGATGACCTTGCCCTTGCCCGACGAGGTGAGCTGGGCTGCGGTGGGGTCGGTCGTCATGCCCGCGTCGATGCCGCCGTTCTCGATGGCGGCGATGAAGGTCGGGCCCGCACCCGCCTTGACCCGGGTGATGTCCTCGGTCGCCAGCCCGCTCTTCACGGCCAGCGCCTGCGTCAGGAAGTCGGTGGACGAGCCGGGGCTCGTGATGCCGAGCCGCTTGCCCTTGAAGTCCTTCGGGGTTTTGATCTTGTCCGCCTGGGCGGTGGAGACGACCTCGACCTCTCCGGGGACGTCGGCGAACTGCACGACGCTCTGGATGCACTTGCCCTTGGTCTGCAGGTCGATGGTGTGGTCGTAGAACCCGACGACACCCTGGACGTCGCCGCTGATCAGGACGTTCTCGGCCTGCGCGCCCGACGGCTCGGTCAGCAGCTGGACGTCGACGCCCTCCTGCTTGAAGTAGCCGAGCTGCTCGGTCAGCTTGGGCGGCAGGTAGATGACCTTGTCGATGCCGCCGATCATGATCTTGACCTGGGGGGCGCCCCCGTCGGTGGTCGTGGCCGTACGGGATTCGCGGCAGCCGGTGGCGGCGACGGCCACCGCCAGGCCGACGGCGGCGGTGACGACGAGGCGGGAGGTGGCTTTCATCGGGAAGTGCTCCGATCAGATCTGCGCGGTGGCGGTGGAGGGCGGACGCCAGGCGAGAAGCCGGCGTTCGAGGAGGGTGAGCAGCCACTCGGCGAGCAGGGCCATGACCGTGATGATGATCATCCCGGCGTAGATGCCTGCCGAGTCGAAGGTGCCCTGGGCATGGTTGATCAGCAGGCCGAGGCCCTTGTCCGCACCGGTGTACTCGCCGACGATCGCGCCGATCAGCGCGAACCCGAAGGCGACGTGCAGGCTGGCGAGGATCCACGAGGTCGCGCTCGGCAGGACGATCGTGGTGAGGATCTGCCGGGGACCGGCGCCGAGGATGCGGGCGTTGTCGATGAGGGTCTTGTCCACCTCGCGCGCGCCCTGGAAGGCGTTGAAGAAGACGGCGAAGAAGACGAGGACCACGGCCGTGGCGACCTTGGAGGACATGCCCAGGCCGAACCAGATCACGAACAGCGACGCGAGCACGATGCGCGGGATCGCGTTCGCGGCCTTGATGAACGGCGCGCAGACCTCGGCCAGGAAGCGGCCCCGGCCGAGCAGGACGCCGAGCACCACCCCGGCCAGCGAGCCGATCACGAATCCGATGACCGCCTCCTGCAGGGTGACGAACATCTGCTCCCAGATCGACCCGAAGGCGGTGCCGGTGGTGAACCAGTCGACGATCCGGCCCCAGATGGCGCTCGGCTTGGAGTAGTAGAACGGGTCGAGGAAGGTGCTGGCCGACAGCTCCCAGCTGCCCAGCCACAGCACGATCAGGAGCACCCTCGTCGCGGTGATCTTGGGGGCGCGCAGCCGGCCGGGGCGCCGTACCGGGGCCCGCTCCTCGGCGAGAGCGGCGGGCGGGGCGGCGACGGGGGTCTGGACGTCAGGCGACACGGCCGGCTCCTCGGGTACGGGTGATCTCGACCTCTTCGCGCAGCGAGTCCCACACCTCGCGGTAGACGGCGAGGAACGACTCCTCCAGCCGGATCTCCTCGACCCGGCGCGGGCGTTCGAGGTCGACGGGGATGACGTTCTTGGTCGTGGCCGGGGCCGCGGTCATGACGACGACCGTGTCCGCCAGGGCGATCGCCTCGGTCAGGTCGTGGGTGACGAAGACCACGGCGGCCCCCGTACCGGACCACAGGTCGAGCAGCAGGTCCTGCATGTGCTCGCGGGTCTGCACGTCGAGCGCGCTGAACGGCTCGTCCATGAGCAGGATCGACGGCTCGTTGATCAGCGTCTGGGCCAGGGCGACGCGCTTGCGCATGCCGCCGGAGAGCTGGTGGGGGTAGTACCGCTCGAAGCCCGAGAGCCCGACCTTGGCCACCCACTCCCTGGCCTGCTCGCGCGCCTGTTTCTTGGCCACGCCCCGGTAGCGGGGACCGGCGGCGACGTTGTCCAGCACGGACCGCCACGGGAGGACGGCGTCCTGCTGGAACATGTAGCCGAGCCCGTCGGGGATGCCGGTCACCGGCCTGCCCTGGACGAGCACCTCGCCCCCGCTGGCGGGCGCGAGGCCCGAGATCATCGAGAGGCTGGTGGACTTCCCGCAGCCGGTGGGCCCGACGACGCTCACGAACTCGCCGCCGCCCACGGTCAGGGTCATGTCCCGTGCGGCGGTGTAGTCGCGGCCGTCGCGGGTCGGGAAGCGCTTGGTGACGCCCCGCAGTTCGATGGCGGGGTTGGACGCCGGCCTCGCGGCCGTGGTGGCGGCCTCCGCTGAGGGGCCCGGGCTGGTCATGGCGTTCGACTCCTTCCGGATTCGCGTAGGTGGTCAGATCGGTGATCGAGCGCCCGAGCGGCAACCGGCTCAGAACTGGACGCGGTGACGGACGCCGCCGTAACGAGCGGGGTCCATCGCGTGACATACCTCGGAAACATCGGCCTGATAGTCAGTAGGGGGTAGGGCGTTCCACGGACCGTAGGGCGGTGTGACGGATCTCACTAGGCTTGTGCCAGTTGAATGAGCAATGCGCGTAAGTTGCGTTTTGCGCATTTAGCTCATGCGGTCATACGCCACGCGCGCGGGTATCGTGCTTGCCATGTCCTGGCCCGGTGAGAGGCCCCGTCTGCGCTTCGCGACACAGGCCCTGCTCGTCCAGGTCGCCGTGCTTCTGCTGATCCTCGGAAGCGGCTTCGCGCTGGTGGCCTACCTTCTCCACGCGGAGCTGGAGAAGCAGTACGAGCAGCGGGCACTCGCCGTCGCGCGCTCGGTGGCGGCCGACGACCAGATCGTCCAGGAGGTCGCCGCCCACGACCGCTCGGGCGACGTGCAGCGGCGCGCTGAGGCCGCGCGGCTCCGCACGGGCGTGCTCTTCGTGGTCGTCGCCGACGACCACGGCATCCGCTACTCCCACCCCGACACCAGCCGCCTCGGGCAGCGGGTCAGCACCGAGCCCGAGGCCCTGAGCGGGCACGAGATCGTCACCTTCGAGCGCGGCACGCTGGGCCTGTCGGCCCGGGGCAAGGTCCCCCTGCTGAGCGCCACGGGCCGCGTGATCGGCCAGGTCAGCGTCGGCATCGCGGCGGGCGAGGTGTCCCGGCGCATCGGCGACCTGATGCGCCCCGCCGCCGGGTTCACCGGACTGGCCCTGGCGCTCGGCGTCGTGGCCGCCGCCGGGCTCGCCCGCCGCCTCAAGCGCCAGACCCTCGGGCTGGAGCCGACCGACCTCGCCGACCTGCTCCGCGAGCGCGAGGCCGTGCTGCACGGCATCGACGAGGGCGTGCTCGCCGCCGACCCCACCGGGCGCATCACCATCTGCAACGACGCGGCGGCCCGCCTCATCGGCGGACGGCCAGTGCCGGGCTCCCTGGTCGCGGACGCGGGGCTGCCGCCCGGCCTGCGCACCCTGCTGGCGGGGCGCACCAGCGCGCGGGGCGTGCTGGTGGCCACCGAGGACCGCATGCTCGTCGTCACGGCCGCGCCCGTACGCCGCAGCGACCGTGACCTCGGCCACGTGCTGACCATGCGCGACCGCACCGACCTGGACGCGATGGCCCGCGAGCTGGATGTCGTGCGGGCGCTTTCCGACGCCCTGCGGGCCCAGGCCCACGAGTACACCAACCGCCTGCACACCGTGTCGGGCCTGCTCAGCCTGGGTCACCGCGACGAGGCGATCGCCTACCTGCGGGAGCTGGCCGAAGACCCTCTGGCCACCGAGTACGGCGACGCCGGGCGGCTGCGCGACCCCTACATCCGGGGGCTGCTCGCCGCCAAGACGGCCGTCGCCTCCGAGTGCGGGGTCGACCTGCGCCTGAGCGCCGACTCGTTCGTCCCCGCCCGGCTCAGGGCACCGCTGGACGTCGTCACGATCCTCGGCAACCTGGTCGACAACGCCACGGCCGCCGCCCAGGCCGGCTCGCGGCGTCCCGCCTGGGTGGAGGTGTCCCTGCTCGCCGAGGCCGACATCCTCCACATGGTCGTGGTCGACAGCGGCGACGGCGTGCCGCCGGAGGCCGTCGACCGGCTGTTCGACCAGGACTTCACCACCGCCGCCGACGACGCCCGGCCGCACGGCGTCGGCCTCGCGCTCGCCCGGCGGCTGACGCGCCGGCACTGCGGCGAGCTGTCCCTCACCCGCGCCTCGGGCGCCGACTGCGGGGCCGTCTTCGTGACCCGGCTCCCCGGCGCCGTCGATCCGCCATGATCCGCGTGCTGGTCGTCGACGACGACTTCCGGGTGGCGGACCTGCACGCGCGCTACGTGAGCCGGGTGCCGGGGTTCGAGGTCGCAGGCGTCGCCTGCACGGCCGCCGAGGCCGTCGAGCTGGCCGCGCGCCTGCGCCCCCATCTGGCGCTCCTCGACCAGTACCTCCCGGACGACTCGGGAACGTCCATCGCCCCGCGCCTCGGATGCGACGTCATCATGCTGACCGCCGCCGCCGAACGGGCGGTCGTACGAGAGGCGCTCCGCCGGGGGGTCGTGAACTACCTGGTCAAGCCGTTCTCCGAGGCCGACCTGGCCGAGCGGCTGCGCGCGTACGCGCGGTTCCACGGGCAGCTCGGCGGCGACCACGCCCTCGACCAGTCGGAGATCGACCGCGCCGTGCGGGTGCTGCACGAGGGCGACCGCGTGGACGCCGCGATCCGCAAGGGACGGTCGAGTCAGACGGCACGGCTGGTCATCGACGCCGTACGCGACGCGGGCGAACCCGTGACGGCCACGGACGTCGCGTCGCGGCTCGGGCTGTCGCGCGCGACGGCCCAGCGCTACCTCTCGGACCTCGCGGCCGACGGCCGGATCACCGTGGCCCTGCGCTACGGCACCACCGGCCGCCCCGAACACCTCTACCGGTGGCCCACCTCCCCATCGGGGTGAGCGGGGGCCCGGCGGCCTCGGCGACGTTGGTGGGCGGGCTACCGGGCGAGGCGCTCGGCGGCCTCGACGACGTTGGTGAGCAGCATCGCGCGGGTCATCGGGCCGACGCCGCCGGGGTTCGGGGCGACGAACCCGGCGACCTCCTTGACGCCCGGCGCCACGTCGCCCGCGAGCTTGCCGTCGACCCGGGAGACGCCGACGTCGAGCACGGCGGCCCCGGGCTTCACCATCTCGGCCGTGATCAGCCCGGGGACCCCGGCGGCGGCCACGACGATGTCGGCCTCGCGCACGCGGGAGGGGAGGTCGTGGGTGCCGGTGTGGCAGAGGGTCACGGTGGCGTTCTCGGTGCGGCGGGTCAGCAGCAGGCCGAGCGGGCGGCCGACGGTGATGCCGCGGCCGATGACGGTGACGTCGGCGCCCTTGATCTGCACGCCGTACTCCTGCAGGAGCGCCACGATGCCGCGGGGCGTGCAGGGAAGCGGGGCGTCGACCATGTGGACGAGGCGGCCGAGGTTGACCGGATGCAGGCCGTCGGCGTCCTTCGACGGGTCCATACGCTCGATCAGCGACTGGGTGTCGAGGTGGCGGGGCAGCGGGAGCTGCACGATGTAGCCCGTGCAGGCGGGATCGGCGTTGAGCTCGTCGATCGCCGCCTCCACCTCGGCCTGGGTGGCGGTGTCGGGAAGATCCTTGCGGATCGAGGCGATGCCGACCTCCGCGCAGTCACGGTGCTTGCCCGCGACGTAGATCTGGCTGCCCGGGTCGTCGCCTACAAGGATCGTGCCGAGACCCGGCGTGATGCCCTGGGCGGCGAGCCTGCTCACCCGCTCCGCCAGGTCGCCCTTGATCTTGGCCGCGGTGGCCCTGCCGTCGAGAATCTGCGCGCTCACAACTCGCCATCCTCCCATGCCGCCCCCTCAGGCCGCGCTCTGAGGGGGCGGGGCATGGCCTGCCGCTCAGTGGCAGGCGGCCGGCTCGCCGTCGTCGTACCGGTCGTGGTGGGGGAACTCGTTGACGTACTTCTGACGGCCGAGCGGGGTCAGGTCGAGGTAGTTGTAGGTGTTCAGCAGGACCTCGGGCCCGCGCCCGTACGTCGAGTAGGTGTGGAAGACGCGGTCGCCGTCGCGCAGGAAGACGCTCAGGCCGTGCCCGTCGCCCTGCGTGAAGAACTGCATGCCCTTGGCCTCAAGGGTGGCCTTGTCCATGTAGTTGTACTCCACGGGGGCCACGGCCTCGTCGTTGCTGGCGTGGAAGTCGTAGTTGAAGTCGCCGCCCTCGGAGGAGTACCACGGCACGCTCCAGCCCATGCGCTTCCTGAACCGCTCGATGGAGGCCAGCGGCGCCCGCGAGACCAGCGCCAGCGAGGTGTCGCAACTGTGCAGGTGCCGCAGGTCGCCGACGTGGTCGACGAGGAACGAGCAGCTCGTGCACCCCTCGTCGGCGTCATGGATCCACATGAAGTGGTAGACCATGAGCTGGCGGCGGCCGTCGAACAGATCGATCAGGCGGGCCTCGCCGTGCGGCCCCTGTAAGACGTACTCCTTGTCGATCTCGACCATGGGCAGGGCCCGGCGCTCGGCGTTGAGGGCGTCCCTCGCGCGGCTGGCCTCCTTCTCCTTCACAAGCAGCGCTTCCCGGGCCTTGCGCCATTCTTCGCGTGACGTGATCGCCGGCAGTTCCACGAGGTTCTCCTTCGGAGGTGAGTCGAACGGCACCTGCGCCATCTCTACGGGTAGACCCGGCGGCCGGCGAAAAGACGTCGCCGCCACGATGAATACGGTAGACCGGCCGGGCCACGCCCTAGGGGTACCCCAGAAACGGGCGCCCCCGGCCATGTCCTTCGACAGGCACGGGGGCGGCACCGCGAACTACGACGCCGCCGCGGCGGCTCCTCCACTCGGGTTTCCCGGGACCCTCGCCGGCTACGGCTTCGCGGGGGACTCGCCGGCTACGGCTTCTCGGGAGCCTTGTCGGTCCAGGCGGCCTCCCTCGTGGCCTCCCACCAGATCGGAGTGCCCGGCTTCGCCCAGGCGTACCCCCCGGTCGCCCGCACCGCCACGATCTGGTCGGTCAGCAGGATGCCGGTCTCGGGATCGATGATGAGCTGCCGCTCGAACCGGCCTCCTGACCAGTTCTCGGGGCGCGCGATCCCCTGCCCGGTGCGGCCGAGCGTGTCGGTCACCTCGCCCAGCGACCGCACGCCGCCAAGCCCGGCGAGCACCTTGTAGGCGGCGGCGCGAACGGCGGGCTTGACCGGCATGTCGCGAAGCAGCCCTGATGTCACCTGGTAGAGCCAGGAGTCCGCGTCCTGCGGGTCGTCGGACTCGGTGCCGTGCCCCGCGTAGCCTTCGAGCAGCCGCTGCTTCAGGGCCTTCGCCGTGGTGGGCAGCGCCTGGAGATCGGCCACCGACACATTGCCGCCCGCGAGCTCGAACACCTTGTCGCCGTCGTTGACGGGGTTGCCGAACGGCCTGCCGGGCGTGGAGTCCAGCTCCATCCGCCCGAGGGCGTTCTTGTCGTCCGCCTTCGGCTTGGGGAGCTCCACCGACCACTTCGCCGGCGAACCGTCGCGCGCCCAGGCGTCCTCCGCCCCCTTGGCGGGCCTGGTCCCGAGGTTGCGGTCCACGAACCAGCTCTCCCCCCGCGGCGACCTGGCGATCCACAGCCGGTGGGAGGTCGTGGAGTGCACCAGGTAGCGCGTCTGGGTGCCCGCTTCGTAGGCGCTCCCGATCACGCTGTCGACATACCAGTACGCCCCGGTCGACACACGCGCTCTGAGCGACGAATCGGCGGCGGCGAGCAGGATCCGCTGCGCGGAGAGCCGGATCACCGGAGTCGTCCCCGCGCTGGACGGGGCGGCCTCCGACAGGGAGGGGGCGCGCGGCGTCGTGCCACCGGTCCCGGAGACCGCGACGGCGACGGCCGTGACGGTGGCCGCCCCCGCCAGGGCCAGTCCTCCCCAGACCGGCTTGGCGATCCTACGGGTGCGCCGCGTCCTTGCCCCCGCCATGGCGTACGAGAGCTCGGAGGCCCTGGTGGCCTCGTCCACGGGGGTGTCGAGATGCGCGGGGCGCGCGGCCCGTAGTTGGTCCATCGGGTTCATGACCACTCCTCGGTGAGGTTCCGTACCCGGGACCGGGGGACCGCGACCGGCGACGCCTCCACGGCTCGTTCCAGCCGCCTGCGCGCGCGGTGCAGCCGTACGCGGAAGGCCGCCGGGGAGCAGCCGACGACGCGCGCGGCGTCGCGCGGGGTGAGGCCCTGCCAGGCGACCAGGACGAGGATCTCGCGGTCGTCCTCGGGCAGGGAGGCCAGCGCCGTGATGACGGCCAGGCGCTCGGCCACCTGCTCGGCGTGGTCTCCCTCGGTCCAGGCGCGCAACTCGCCCGCGAGCGACTCCCGCTTGATCTCCGCGCGGATGTTGTCGCGCAGCACGTTACGGGCCACCCCCAGCAGCCACGGCAGCGCCGGGTCGGGCACGTCGTCGAACCTGCGCCAGGCGATCGCGAACGTCTCGCTGACCACTTCGTCGGCGACCTGCCGGCCCGCTCGGCTGACCACGTAAGCCCACACGCTCTGCCGGCACTCGTCGTACATGGTGGTGAACCGTTGAGAGTCGTCCGTCACCGCCCGCCCCCTTCGTCCCAGGTATTCGTCTTCTGACACTGGGAAGTGGACGCGGACGCGTGCTTGTTACCGGCGTGTCCAAGATTGTTCCAGGGGACGGGCGATCCGTGCCCCTGGAGCGGGCGTCCTCAGTGGAAGAAGTGGCGGGTGCCGGTGAAGTAGAGGGTGATCCCCGCCTTGGAGGCGGCCTCGATGACCTCCTCGTCGCGGATCGACCCCCCGGGCTCGACGACCGCCTTGACCCCCGCGTCGATGAGGACCTGGAGCCCGTCGGCGAAGGGGAAGAACGCGTCGGAGGCCGCCACGGCCCCTCGCGCGCGGTCACCGGCGCGCGACACGGCCAGGTGGGCCGAGTCGACCCGGTTGACCTGGCCCATGCCCACGCCCACCGTGGCCCCGTCGTGCGCGAGCAGGATCGCGTTCGACTTCACCGAGCGGCAGGACCTCCACGCGAACGCCAGGTCCGCGAGCGTCTCGGGCGAGGCCGCCTCCCCCGCCCTGAGCTCCCACGTGGACGGGTCGTCGCCGGGGGCGTCCACCCGGTCGACCGTCTGGACGAGGAGGCCGCCGTCGACGCGGCGGAACTCGGCCGGGTTGGACGGGCCGGAGGGGCAGCGCAGCAGCCGGATGTTCTTCTTCTTGGTGAGCACGGCCAGCGCCTCGGGAGCGAACGAGGGGGCCACGACGACCTCGGTGAAGATCGGCGCGATCTGCTCGGCCAGTTCCTCGGTCACCTCGCCGTTCACCGCGATCACGCCGCCGTACGCCGACACCGGGTCGCACTCGTGGGCCTTGCGATGGGCCTCGGCCACGTCGGAGCCGACCGCGAGGCCGCACGGGTTGGCGTGCTTGATGATCGCGACGGCGGGCTCGGAGAAGTCCCACGCGGCCCGCCAGGCGGCGTCCGCGTCGACGTAGTTGTTGTAGGACATCTCCTTGCCGTGCAACTGCTCGGCGTTGGCGAGGCCGTCCTGGCCGCCGGAGTACAGCGCGGCGCCCTGGTGGGGGTTCTCGCCGTACCGGAGCACGGCCCTGCGCTTCCAGGCCGCGCCCATGAACGACGGCCACGCGCTCTCGTCGCCCGCGGCGTACACACTGGAGAACCACGAGGCCACGGCCGTGTCGTACGAGGCGGTGGCCGCGTAGGCCTGGGCGGCGAGCCGGCGGCGCTGGGGCTCGGTGAAGCCGCCCTCCTCGATGGCCCTCAGCACGTCGCCGTACCCGCGCGGGTCGACGACCACGGCCACCGTGCCGTGGTTCTTGGCCGCCGCCCGGATCATGGCGGGGCCGCCGATGTCGATCTGCTCCACGCACTCGGGCTCGGACGCCCCGGAGGCCACCGTCTCCTGGAAGGGGTAGAGGTTGACCACGACCAGCTCGAACGGCTCGATCTCCAGCTCTTCGAGCTGCTTGACGTGGGAGGGGTTCGAGCCGTCGGCCAGAAGGCCCGCGTGCACCCTGGGGTGCAGGGTCTTGACCCGGCCTCCGAGGCACTCGGGGAAGCCGGTCAGCGACTCGACGGGGGTCACCGGCACGCCGAACGAGGCGATCTTCGACGCCGTGCCCCCCGTGGACACGATCTCGACGCCCGCGGCGTCCAGAGCCCGGGCGAGCTCCTCCAGCCCGGACTTGTCATATACCGTGATCAGCGCGCGCCGGATGGCGATGCGGGTCACTTCGTGCTCCTCCCTGTTTCCGGCAGACCCAGGGCTCCTGGACGGGCCGGAGATTGCGACTGGCTCAGAGAAACCGGCTCGCCCGGAGCTTCCGGCACCGGGTCTGGAGCCGGGCCCAGACGGGCGTGACGGCCCGCCACGGTCCAGCCGTCCCGGGCCATGCGGCCCACGACCTCGACGAGCAGGCGGCGCTCGACGATCTTGATACGCTCGTGGAGCGTGTCCTCGTCGTCCCCGTCCCTCACGGCCACGGCCTCCTGGGCGATGACCGGACCGGTGTCCACGCCCGCGTCGACGAGGTGGACCGTGCACCCGGTCACGCGCACGCCGTACGCGAGTGCCTCGGCGACCGCGTGCGCGCCGGGGAACGACGGCAGCAGGGCCGGATGGGTGTTCACGACCGAGAAGGCCTGGAGCACCTCGGGGCCGAGGATCTTCATGAACCCCGCCGAGACGACGAGGTCGGGCTCGTGGGAGGCGATCTCCGTGCGGAGTGCCTCGTCCCAGGCCGCCCGCGAAGGAAAGTCGGCCAGCTTGACCACGAAGGTCGGAAGACCCGCGCGCCGCGCGCGGGCGAGGCCCTCGATGCCATCGCGGTCGGCGCCGACGGCGACGACGCGAGCGCCGTACGCGTCAGCAGCGGCGGCATCCATCAGGGCCTGTAGGTTGGTCCCCGAACCGGAGACGAGGACGACGAGCCGAGCCGACAGGGCTGCACTCCTTCGGGGCGACGTTGACGGGTACGGCTGTCAGCGTATCGGCCCGCCCGCTCCATGACGCAGAGGAGGTCAGGTGCTACCACCCGCGGAGGCTTCGGGGGTCGAGGTCGGGCGCCGGGCGCTGCTGCTCTCCATAGGCGCGCTGGCGTTGACACTGCTGATGCCCGTGCTGGGCCTGGCTCTGGGCGGCTTCTCGATCATCGTGTGCGTCCGGGCGTGGAAGACGCGGTCCGCGAAGCGCCGGCCGGTGATCATGCCAATAGCGGGGTTGCTGATCTCGATCTTCTCGATCGTCATGGCGGCGTCGGTGACGTGGTTCCAGATGTACTTCAGCGGCGAGCTCACCGCCTACACCGAGTGCATGAAGGGGGCGGGCACGGCGACCGCCCAGCAGACGTGTGTCACCGGGCTCGAACAGGGGATGGAGCGTAGGCTCCCGTTCATCCCGAAGGGCAGTCTGAGATTTCCCTTCGCTCCGTAATCCTCGGATCGGGCGGCCATCGTGACCTCCATATGGAGATATACCGGTATTGGGGCCTCGGCGTCCCGCCGGGGAGGGAGACCGCTTCAGGTCGACCGCGTGACCGTGCGCATGCCCGAGAAGCTCTAGGAGATCCTGTGAACGTCTGCACGCACCTCGACCTCGTCCGCGACGTAGAGCCGCACACCGTCCTCGGCTGCGAGGAGTGCCTTGCGACGGGGTCGCGCTGGGTCCACCTGCGCACCTGCCTGACCTGCGGTCACGTCGGCTGCTGCGACTCCTCGCCCAACCGGCACGCGACCCGCCACTACACCACCATCGGCCATCCGATCGCCGAGTCGTTCGAACCCGGCGAGGACTGGGCGTGGTGTTATCCCGACGAGGTCCTGTTCGAGCCGTCGCCCAGCGGCGAGGGCTCACGCGCCCACGCCTAGAGGCCGCCTTCCCCACGTGTGGCACCCGCTTTCCGGCGGTCCCTGGTCGCGGCCGTACTCCGGTCGCGGCCGGTGATCAGGGATCGCGGTCCCAGGCGTACGGATCGACGTAGATGATGTGACCGCCGCGGTCGTCCGACTCGTCGACGATGTCGCGGCGCGGCGGCCTGGGCTCCTCGCGCTTGCCGTCAGCCCGGCCCTTCGCGGCGGCGGGCCGCGTGCCGGCCGGCCCCTTCTTCGCCGGGCCCTTCCCCGTGACCAGGCCCTTCCCCGCGGGGGTCTTGCCGGGGACGGGCTCGAAGGTCTCGGCGGCGGCGGAGGCGTGCTCGTCGGCCCAGTCGGCGCGGATCACCGGGATGGGCTGGGTGTCGGCCTCGGTGGCGTCCATCCAGTGTCCCGGGAGCCGGTCGGCGGCGGGTGGCGTGGCCGGCTTCACCTTGCTCGCCACCTTGACGATGGCGTCCCCGGCCTTGCGCACGGGCGCCGGCGCGGGGACACGGGCGCCGTGGAACATCAGCCACCAGTTGGCCAGCCCGGCGGAGATGCCCGCGGCGACGCCGACCTCCAGGGCGACCGACAGCGCCACCTCCCAGGCGGAGGGGCCCACGGCAGAGAGGCGGGCGCCGCCGAGCGGGCCGCCCGCGAGCGCCGCGAGCATCCCGGCCGACAGCCCTGTGGCGAGCCCGCAGACGAACCCCCACAGCGGCGCCGACTCGAAATGCGGGGTCGGCGCGATACGCGCGACGACCACTCCCGCGACCGCCCCCGCGAGGAAGGGGATCGCGAGCACTCCCATGATCCACGGAGACGTCACGCCCGAGTCGGGCAGCCCGCCGAGGACCGGCAGGGCGGGCACGGTACCGAGTTGGACGCCGGTGGGCGCGACGAGGGTGCCGGTGCCGAGCGCGAAACCCGGCCCGCTGATGTACGCCACGCCCCAGATCACGAAGTTGATGAGGTAGAGCGTCTCCACGAGCAGCAGGAGCAGCCCGCCGATGAACCCCGGTGCCAGCAGATCCGACAGCCGCTGGACCTGCCCGAAGTTCATGACGACCGCCGCGAGCACGAGCACGAGCCCGGCCGCGAGCATCGTCGTGAGGGCGACCGCCGTACCGACCACGACCGACCTCGCGCGCTCGGGAAGCAGCCGGAGCATGGAACGCCAGGGCCCGATGGTGCGCGCGGTCGCCAGCGACCCCGCGACGAACGCCAGCACGAGGTGGCTCAGCAGGGCCTCTCCGACGAACGGCTGGGTCACGTTGTTCCGCGCGACCAGCGCGATCATCCCGGCGAGCAGGGCGTACGGCGCGGCCAGCGAGATGCCCGCCTGGGCGATCAGCACGAGCTGGGCACGGCGCCGGGCGTTGGCCAGGTCTTTGGTGCTTCCCTTCGGCAGCCGGGCGGGCAGCCGGAGCCGCAGGTCGGCGTCCCGCGCCATCCAGATCGCGGCGCGGTACAGCAGGGCGGCGGGCAGCACCATCAGGCCGAGGGGCAGCAGGCCGACCCGCCCGCCGGGAATGGCGAACCCGGCATGGTGCGCGGCCAGCCACACCTGGCAGGCCGCCCGGAACACCCCCGGAAGCCCCTGCCCGAACGCCCCGCGCGGCGCGGCGATCCACCCGATGAGGGTGAGCGTGGTCAGGACGGCGAGGCCGACGCCCAGGGTCCAGACGGCGGCGAGCATCGCGGAGACGGGCAGCGGACGGCGGGCCTCGTCGTCGTCACTTCCGCCCCCCGCGAGGGGGATGCGGCTGAGCACGGTGCGGGGGGCCGCCCGGAGCTGGTCGAGAAGGGCCGTCACAGTAGTCGATGGTCTCAGCATGTACGGCCCGGACGGGCCTACCGCGCCCGCGTGTCGCACCCTTTGTCCCCGGACCGATCAAGCGTCCCTTCTCTGCGCCCCGTTTCACCACTCCGGACCACCTTGGGCTTCCGGGCCGTGCGGCGGTCTCCGGGGCCGTCCGGAGGGCTCCGGTCCGTACGGCGGCCTCCGGGTCGTACGGCCGCGCGGGGAGCCGCCGATCGCCGGGGACGCGAGAACGCCCGGTCGATGTGACCGGGCGTTCTTCGCGTAGCGCGTGCAGAGGTGGGCCCTCAGCGCGAGCGCATGACCTCGCGCATGAGGCGGGCGGTCTCGCTCGGGGTCTTGCCGACGCGGACGCCGACCTTCTCCAGGGCTTCCTTCTTGGCCTGGGCGGTGCCCGCGGAGCCCGAGACGATGGCCCCGGCGTGGCCCATGGTCTTGCCCTCCGGAGCGGTGAACCCCGCCACGTAGGCCACGACCGGCTTGGTCACGTGCTCCTCGATGTAGGCCGCCGCGCGCTCCTCGGCGTCGCCGCCGATCTCGCCGATCATCACGATCGCCTCGGTCTCGGGGTCGGCCTGGAAGGCCTCCAGCGCGTCGATGTGCGTCGTGCCGATCACCGGGTCGCCCCCGATGCCCACCGCCGTGGAGAACCCGATGTCGCGCAGCTCGTACATCAGCTGGTAGGTCAGCGTGCCCGACTTGCTCACCAGGCCGATGCGGCCCGCCGAGGTGATGTCGGCCGGGATGATGCCGGCGTTGGAGGCTCCGGGCGAGGCGATGCCGGGGCAGTTCGGCCCGATGATGCGGGTCCTGGCGCCCTTGGAGATCGCGTAGGCCCAGAACTCGGTGCTGTCGTGGACCGGCACGCCCTCGGTGATGACGACGGCGAGCGGGATCTCGGCGTCGATCGCCTCGATGACGGCGGACTTGGTGCCCGCCGGCGGGACGAAGATCACGGTGACGTCGGCGCCCGTGGCGGCCATGGCCTCGGCCACGGTCGCGAAGACCGGCAGCTCCACGCCGTCGAAGTCAACGGTCGTGCCCGCCTTGCGGGGGTTCGTACCGCCGACGACCTTGGCACCGGCCTTGAGCATGCGACGGGTGTGCTTCGACCCCTCGGAACCCGTGATGCCCTGGACGATGATCTTGCTGTTCTCGGTCAGCCAGATTGCCATTACGCACCTACCGCAGCGAGCTCGGCGGCGCGCTTGGCCGCTTCGTCCATCGTGTCGACGAGTTCGACGCGGGCCAGTGCCGCGTCGGACAGGATCTGCCGCCCGAGGGTGGCGTTGTTGCCGTCCAGCCGGACGACGAGGGGGTGGGTCACGGTCTCGCCCCGTTCGTCGAGCAGCTTGAAGGCCGAGACGATGCCGTTGGCGACCGCGTCACACGAGGTGATGCCGCCGAAGACGTTCACGAACACCGACTTGACGCTCGGGTCGGACAGGACGATCTCCAGGCCGTTGGCCATGACCTCGGCCGAGGCGCCGCCGCCGATGTCGAGGAAGTTGGCCGGCTTCTGCCCGCCGTACTGCTCGCCCGCGTAGGCGACGACATCGAGCGTCGACATGACCAGGCCCGCGCCGTTGCCGATGATTCCTACGGAACCGTCGAGCTTGACGTAGTTGAGGTCCTTCTCCTTGGCCCTGGCCTCAAGCGGGTCCTCCGCGGCCTTGTCGGCGTAGGAGCCGTGCTCGGCCTGGCGGAAGGAGGCGTTGTCGTCGAGGGTGACCTTGCCGTCGAGCGCCTTCACCTGACCGTCCTCGGTCAGGATCATGGGGTTCACCTCGACCAGGGTGGCGTCCTCGTCGACGAAGACGGCCCAGATCTTCTCGATGATGTCGGCGGCGCCGTCGAGCGCGGCCTCGGGCAGGCCGCCGGCCTGCGCGATCTCACGGGCCCGGCCGCGGTCGACGCCGGTCAGCGGGGAGACCGGGATCTGGGCGACCTTGTCGGGCGACGTGTGCGCGACCTCTTCGATCTCCATGCCGCCCGCGGCGGAGCAGATGGCGAGGAAGGTGCGGTTCGCGCGGTCGAGCAGGAAGGAGAAGTAGTACTCCTCCGCGATCGCGCTGGCCTCCTCGACGAGGACCTTGTGAACCGTGTGACCCTTGATGTCCATGCCGAGGATGTCGGTGGCCTTCTGCTCGGCGTCAGCGGCGTCGGAGGCGACCTTGACGCCTCCGGCCTTGCCCCTGCCCCCGGTCTTGACCTGGGCCTTGACGACAACGCGACCGGTCAGCTGCTCTGCTGCCGCGCGTGCCTCCTCCACGGTGTGCGCGACGACGCCGCGCGGCACCGGGATGCCATACTCCGCGAAGAGCTCCTTCGCCTGATGTTCGAACAGGTCCACGAGGGTCCGTCCTTGCTTGTCCGGCTGACTTCTTCTCTACGTTGAGGGCCAGACCTCGGGGCACCCGCGATCTGCCGGAAGCCTGGCCTCAGAAGCCTAGCCGCCACCGGGACCTGGAACGCTCGCCGGGGGGTCTTTACCCCATGGCAGCGGGTAATGAGATACAGCAAATTTCCACAAATTTCACAAAAGACACCCCTGACCGGCTTTTGTCATGATTGGCCGCCCATACACCCGGACCGGCGTGGATCTACGTCCACTCCGGCCGGGATACCGCCCCCGCTTCCGCGTCTAGCGTGCCTCTTCGCGAAGCGCCGGGTGGTCGCGCCAAGCGGGCAGAGTGCGCATGTACGCCTTGGTGGCCGTCTCGGCCTCGGCGCGCGACTGGCCGGTGCGCTGGGTCTGCCACTGCACCATCCGCTCGAACCGCTCCTCGAACGGCTGCAGGGTCCCCTCGGGCGCGCAGTGCGCGCACCAGGCGCCGTCCGGGTGGCCGGGCGCGTGGTCCTCGGCGGTCGCCATCGGCATCCCGCAGCTTTCGCAGGTCTGAACGCTCATCCTTGTTCTTCCTCTCCGAGAAGTGCCCGCAGTCCTTCCACGAGCGCTTGCCTCTGTTGTTCGGTCATCCGCTTCACCGCCCGCGCCAGCGCGTCGTCCTCCAGGACCTTCGGACGCACGGCGGCCGCAGCCGTACGGCCCTCGTCGGTCACCCAGACGAAGACCCGGCGCCGGTCGCGCTCGTCCCGGATCCGGGCGACCAGGCCGCGCTCCTCGACCCGGTCGACGAGCTCGGTGGTCGCGGCCTTGGAAAGGCGCAGGTGTTCGGCCAGCTCTCCCACGGTGAGCGGGCCGGAAGCGGTCAGGTGCCCGAGGACGGCGTGCATGCGGGCGGTCAGGCCCGATCCGTCCACGGGACGGGCGGATGCCTTGAACCGCCGATAGATCGCCGGATACAGCCGGGCGATCTCCGCAGTCGCCTCTTTCTCCTCCATGGCCCCCATAAAGTTCGTACTTGAAATTTCGTACACGAACCTTAGTTCGCCGCATAGCCATCTGTCCAGCGCGCCTCGTGATTCTCTCGTGATCTTGACTCGCGAGAATGCTCGGACCCTCGACGACGGGGAGAGGGTCTTGTAACGGGAGGAACCCCCCAATGAGGCGATTGATCGCCCTAGCCGCGACCGCTCTGGTGGCACCCGCGCTGGCGATGGCCGCGCCGTCCACCGCGCATGCGGCCCCCACCCAGGCGGCCCCCAAGAACTCGGTCGACGCACTGCGGTCGCAGTTCGCGAAGAAGACCACCGTCCACATCGACGAGACCACGCGTATGAAGCTGGACGGGGACGACCTCTTCCGGACCCGCCAGTACGGCGCCCTCCGCTTCGGGAAGTCGGGCGTCGACGCGTCCGACACCAAGACCGTCTCAAGCTTCGGCGGCGAGGGCGGCGACGCCACGGTCCGCGTGATCGTGCTGGACGGAAAGGCCTACCTGAAGAGCCCGCTGTACGACGACTTCCTGCCCGCCGGCAGGACCTGGGTGCGCACCACCGCGCCCAAGGGTGGCAGCACCACCAACAGCATGATCGACATCCTCCAGCCGAAGGTGCTGAACGCCGTTCTCGGGACCGCTAAGGCCAAGGGGGCCGGCGGCACGGTCGGCGGTGCCAGGACCACCCTGCTCCGCGGCTCCATCACGCTGGCCCAGCTCTCCAAGGTGTCGCCGGTGATCGCCGATCTGTCCAAGTCGTTCAAGGTCAAGAAGACCGTCGCGCTGCCGTGGAAGCTGTGGGTCGGAAGCGACCAGCTTCCCCGCCGGTTCCAGTCGGCCTTCCCGCTGTCGACCGGCAAGCTCGACCTGTCCCTCTTCACCGACGTCCGCTTCACCTCCTGGGGTAAGAAGGTCGCCATCACGGCGCCCCCGGCCGACCTCGTCATCGACGAGGACGACATCGACACCGACCTTCCGGAGACGACCCCCGACTTCACCACCACCATCACCCGCGCGGCCACGCGGGTGCACTGAGCGTCCGTGACGTCAAGGCCCGGTGAGGAAGGTCACCGGCCTTGACGTTCGGCCCCTTCGAGGCCGAAGCGGCCTTAGAGCTTCTCAAGGGGGGCGTAGGCGAGGAGAAGGGTCTTCTCGCCGCCGGAGCCGAAATCGATCTTGACCTTGGTCTTCTCGGCCATGCCGTCGACGGTCACCACGGTGCCGAGCCCGAAGGTGTCGTGCGTCACGCGGTCGCCCGGGCTGAGGTTCGGGATCACGCGCCCGCCGGCCTTCTTGGGGGCCGGAGCCGTGCGGCTCTGGCGCGAGGTCGCGGCGCTCCAGGCGCTCTTGCCGGGATCGCTACGCCAGTCGAGCAGGTCGGACGGCACCTCGGCGAGGAACCGGGACGCGGGGTTGAAGGCGGGAGACCCCCACGAGCTGCGGACCGCGGCACGCGAGACGTAGAGCCGCTGCTGGGCCCGGGTGATGCCGACATAGGCCAGGCGGCGCTCCTCCTCCAGCTCGCGCGGCTCGCCGAGGGACCGCATGTGGGGGAACACGCCGTCCTCCAGGCCGGTGAGGAACACCACCGGGAACTCCAGCCCCTTGGCGGTGTGCAGGGTCATCAGCGTGACGACGCCCTGATGGTCCTCGCCTTCGGGGATCTGGTCGGCGTCGGCCACCAGCGAGACCTGCTCCAGGAAGTCGACGAGCGTGCCCTCGGGGTTGGCCTCCTCGAACTCCTGGGCCACGGAGATCAGCTCGTTGAGGTTCTCCAGCCTGCTCTCGTCCTGCGGGTCGCCGGAGGTCTCCAGCTCGGTGCGGTAGCCCGTGCTGGACAGGACCTCCTCGGCCAGCTCGGAGATCGGCAGTTCCTTGCTCCGCAGATCGTCGAGCAGCGCGACGAACTCCCTGATCGCGTTGAGGGACCTGGTGGCCAGGCCGGGGGCCTCGTCGGCGCGCCGGAGCGCCTCCCAGAAGCCGACGCGCTCGCGGCCGGCGAACGCCTCGATCATCGCCTCGGCCCGGTCGCCGATGCCGCGCTTGGGGACGTTGAGCACGCGCCGCAGCGACACCATGTCGGTGGGGTTGGCGAGCACCCGCAGGTAGGCCAGCAGGTCGCGGACCTCCCTGCGCTCGTAGAAGCGCACGCCCCCGACCACCTTGTAAGGCAGGCCGGTGCGGATGAAGATCTCCTCGAACACGCGGGACGCGGCGTTGGTGCGATAGAAGACCGCCACCTGGCCGGGCGTCACGTCCTCCTCGTCGGAGAGGCGGTCGACCTCCTGGGCGACGAACATGGCCTCGTCGTGCTCGTTGTCGGCGACGTATCCGATGATCTTGGGCCCGGCGCCCTGGTCGGACCAGAGGTTCTTGGGCTTGCGGCTCTCGTTGCGCGAGATAACGGCGTTGGCGGCCGAGAGGATCGTCTGGGTGGAGCGGTAGTTCTGCTCCAGCAAAATCGTGCGGGCATCCGGATAGTCGCGCTCGAACTCCAGGATGTTGCGGATCGATGCGCCGCGGAAGGCGTAGATCGACTGGTCGGCGTCGCCCACCACGCACAGCTCGGCCGGATCGACCGAGCCCCGCACGAGGTCGCCGTCGGCGGTGCGCACCTCGGGACGGCCGACCAGCTCCCTGACCAGGATGTACTGCGCGTGGTTGGTGTCCTGGTACTCGTCGACCATGACGTGGCGGAACCGGCGGCGGTAGTGCTCGGCCACATCGGGGAAGAGCTGGAACAGGGTGACCGTGAGCATGATGATGTCGTCGAAGTCCATCGCGCCGGCCTCGGTGAGCCTGCGCTGGTAACCGCGGTAGGCCTCGGCGAGCGTGCGCTCAAGATGGGTCTGCGCCTTCTCTGCCGCCGTCTCGTAGTCGATCAGCTCGTTCTTGAGGTTGCTGACCTGTGCCGAGAACGAGCGCGGCGGGTAGCGCTTGGGGTCGAGGTCGAGCTCGCGGCAGACCATCGCCATCAGCCGCTGGGAGTCGGCCTGGTCGTAGATCGAGAAGCTGGAGGTGAACCCGAGCCGCTTGGCCTCCCTGCGCAGGATGCGGACGCAGGCGCTGTGGAAGGTCATCACCCACATGGCCTTGGACCTCGGGCCGATGAGCTTGTCGACCCGCTCCTTCATCTCCTTCGCGGCCTTGTTGGTGAAGGTGATCGCGAGGATCTCCTGAGGCTGGACGTCGCGCTCGGAGAGCAGGTAGGCGATGCGGTGGGTGAGCACCCGTGTCTTCCCCGAACCGGCACCCGCGACGATCAGGAGCGGGCTGCCCGCGTGGACGACGGCGTCACGCTGCTGCGGGTTGAGCCCGTCGAGCAGCGGATGATCAACGGTGGGATTCATGGCTCGGGTCGACACGCCCCTAGATTAGGGCCGCCCACCGACAACGGGAGCCTCTTCGGGCACCGCCCCAGCCGCCGGAACGGCTCGACCGGCCGGGCATCGCTGCCTCAAGCTGGAAATATCGAGAGATGGTCATTTGTTCACCGCCCTGTGGACCTAGGAGGACGATCGTGACCGCACTGGACGACGCCGACATCAGCACGATTCTCGTGGTGACCGCTCACCCGGACGACGTGGACTTCGGGGCGGCGGGCACGATCGCGACGCTCACCGACAAGGGTATCCAGGTCGTGTACTGCATCGTGACCGACGGCGACGCCGGAGGGTTCGACCGCGCGCTGGACAACGGTGGCATGGCCGCGCTGCGGCGGGCCGAGCAGACCGAGGCCGCCAGGCGGGTCGGGGTGAAGGACCTGCGCTTCCTCGGCTACGCCGACGGCACCGTTGAACAGACCCTCGGCCTGCGCCGCGACATCGCGCGCGTGATCCGCCAGGTACGTCCCGACCGGGTGATCACCTCCTCGCCCGAGCGCAACTACGCCCGCATCGGGCCAAGCCACCCCGACCACCGCGCGGTCGGCGGCGCGACGCTCGACGCGGTCTACCCCGACGCTCGCAACCCGTACGCCTTCCCCGAGCTTCTGGTCGAGGAGGGGCTGGAGGCGTGGACGGCCCGCGAGGTGTGGCTCACGGGCGGCCCGACGCCGAACCACTACGTGGACATCACCTCGGCCGTGGACCGCAAGATCGCGGCCCTGCGTGCGCACGAGAGCCAGACCGCCCATCTGGAGACGCTGGAGGAGTTCGTCAAGGGCTGGCTCGCGGCCACCGCCCAGGCCGCCGGGCTTCCCGAGGGCAGCTACGCGGAGGCCTTCCAGGTCGTGCCCACGGGCTGAGCGCCCCGGCCTCCTCGCCGGTCGAGGCGCCTGGCGGCCCGGGCGGCGAGGAAGCCGAGCGAGTTGGTGGCCAGGTGGAACAGGGACGGCGCCGGCAGTCCCCCGCGCCGCCGGAGCTCGTGGAAGAACACCCCCGCCAGCCCGGTCGAGACGACGGACCCCACGACGACCCTCGCCCTCCCGCTCGCGGGCGAGCCCGCGTCGGCGAGGCCGCCGAGCGCCGGGTTGGCCGCGGCCATGTCCAGCGACGGGAGGACGTGCCAGAGCCCGAAGAGGGCCGAGGAGCCCGCGACGGCCACCCCCGCCCCGTACGAGCGGCGCAGCACGGCGGGCAGCACTCCCCTGAACGCCACCTCCTCCAGCAGGACCGTGCCCAGCGGGACCTGCACCAGGGCCTCCTCGGCAAGGCGGGCGCGCGACAGCCCGAGAGCCCGCTCGTCGCGGAAGAAACGCCGGGTCGAAGGCAGCAGGACGCCGCAGGAGTACACCGCCGCCACGGCCACCGCCAGTGCCCCTCCGATCTTCACCCCCCTGCTCCCGCCGCCGAACCCCATCTCGGACCAGGACAGGCCCGACCGCCGGGCGAGACCCACCAGCGTGCCCGCCGCGAGGGCCGAGGTCACGGGCGCGAGCCGCCGGGCGACGCGGTTGTTGAGCACGTTGGCCGCCACGAGCACGGCCACGGCCGCGGGCAGGAGGCGCGGGTCTTCACCGTGACGCGCAGCGGGGCCGCGGGCGACGGCGCGCCCGGAGGCGGGGTCGTCACCGACCACGAACCGGGGGGCGGGGACGTCCCGCGTCATGAGGCGGCGCTCTGTCGCCAGCCCCGGGGGAAGCGCAGGCGGCGGCGCTCGTCGGTGGTGAGGCCACCCCAGATGCCCTCGGGCTCCCCCGCCCGCACGGCATAGGCCCGGCACTCGGCGACCACCGGGCACGTGGCGCAGATGGCCTTCGCCCGCTCCTCCAGGTCGAGGAAGGGGGCGACGGGGAAGAACAGCTCGGGATCGGCGCCCCGGCAGGACCCCCTGGCCGCCCAGCCGGCTCCGCGGACGGTTTCCGTACCCATGACCACCTCCCTGGCCCGCGCCTACACCGCCAGGCTAGGGACCGCCCCGCGACGGCACATCCGTCTGGCGGTGTATCCGGGGATCATGTCTGTCCCCATCTCGGTGTAGGTCAGCACGCGTCGACGCCGTTGTTGAAGCCGGTGGCGAACGACCGCTGGCGCTGGATCGGAGTGCCGTGGGCGTCCTCGCGCCACCACGCCTCGCTCGGGTCTCCCGCCGCCGCCAGGTTGGTGAGCAACTCCGCGTCGTCTCCGGTCTCAGCCTCCAGCATATTGGAGTCGATCATGCCCCTCAGCGCCCCGCCCGCGTAGCAGTCGGCCTGGAGCTCCCGCTGGATGCTCAGACTGAAGTCGCGCATGAGCTGCGCCTGGATGGCATGGCCGACCTCGTGAGGGATGATCACGTACACGGCCCCGTCGCCCAGCTTGTCGTAGAGCGAGCGCATCCACGTCTCGTCGTAGGCGACGAAGTGCCCGACCGGGCAGTAGAAGGCGTTCTCGGCCACGGCGGGCTGGCCGCCGCAGGAAGGGCCGTCCTCTCCGGAGTACGCCACGAACTCCTGCAGGGGGCGGTAGATCCGGCCCGCGGCCTCGAATTTCCGCTGCCAGTAACGCTCGGTGAAGGTGCGCGCGAGCTGGACGTCCTCCTCGAACGTCTGCCCGAGGGCCAGGGGCGACCTGGACGCCTGGGGGGTCGGCTCGGAGAGTTGGTCCTTCCAGAAGTCCACAGACGAGCACCCCGCCGCCAGCACGGCTGCGAGGACGATCGGCAGAAGCGCGCGAGTGGTCACGCGACCAATCTTGGCCGACCCGTCACGCCCCCGCCCGGGCATTGGTCACACGAGACGCCGGGCGGTGGCCCAGCGGGACAGCTCGTGACGGTTCGACAGCTGGAGTTTGCGCAGGACGGAGGAGACGTGGGTCTCGACGGTCTTCACCGAGATGAAGAGCTCCTTCGCGATCTCCTTGTACGCGTAGCCCCGCGCGATCAGCCGCAGCACCTCGCGCTCGCGCGTCGTCAGGGAGTCGAGCTCGGGATCGATGGAGGGCGCCTCGGTGGAGGCGAAGGCGTCCAGCACGAACCCGGCGAGGCGCGGCGAGAACACCGCGTCTCCCTCCGAGACCCGGACGATCGCGTCCGTCAGCTCCCTGCCGCTGATCGTCTTGGTGACGTACCCGCGGGCTCCACCGCGGATGACGCCGATCACGTCCTCGGCCGCGTCGGAGACCGAGAGCGCCAGGAACCGGACCGTGGACCCCGAGCCGAGCACCCGGCGCAGCACCTCCTGGCCTCCGCCCCCGGGCATGTGGACGTCGAGCAGGATCACGTCGGGCTTGAGCGACTCGATGGCCGCGACGGCGGACTCGACGTCCTCGGCCTCGCCGACCACCTCGATCTGGGAGCCCAGCTCGGCGCGCACTCCCGACCGGAAGAGCCGGTGGTCGTCCACGATCAGTACCTTGACCATTCTCAGGGCTCCCTCGAACACCGGGTCAGACCGTGGATCACGACTGCTCCCGCTTCATCGTCAGCATTACTTCGGTTCCCTCGCCCGGTCCGGTCTTGATCCGGGCGCTTCCGCCGTGGCGCTCCATGCGGCCGATGATCGACTGGCGGATGCCCATGCGGTCGTCGGGAACGTCCTCCATATTGAAACCCTTGCCGCGATCCCTGACGAACACGGTGATCTCCCCCGCCTCCACCTCTGCGTAGACGGAGATCACCGGCGCCTCGGCGTACTTGGCCGCGTTGACCATGGCCTGCCGTGCCGCGTGCAGCATGGCGCGGAGCCCGTCGTCCAGGTCGCAGTCACCCACGCAGACGATCTCGATGGGCACGCCGTGCTCGTCCTCGATCTCGGCGGCCACGCGGCGCACCGCGGCGGCGATGGAGGCGTCGGCGTCCGCCTTGGGCTGGTAGAGCCAGTTGCGGAGCTCGCGCTCCTGCGAACGGGCCAGCCGCGTGACCTCGAAGGGGTCGCCCGCGTTGCGCTGGATGAGCGTGAGGGTGTGCAGCACCGAGTCGTGGACGTGCGCGGCCATCTCGGCGCGCTCCTCCTGCCGGATGCGCTCGCGGCGCTCCCGCTGGAGTTCCTTCCACAGGCCGGTGAGCCAGGGCGCCGCGATCAGCGCGAGGCCCCCGACCACGACGGCGGTGAACACCAGCCCAGGACCGGCGTCGGCGATCTTGCCCTGGGCCGCCAGGAAGCCGATCGCGCCGACGACCACGAGAAGCAGCCCGAGGGCGGTGCGGATCCACGACCGCCGCACCTGCCTCACCGCGTCGGTCATCCAGCGCTGGCGGTGGCGGGGCTCGGCCTGCTGCCAGAGGATCAGGCTGCCGATGCCGCCCACGGCGATCGACCAGGTGCCGATGCCTCCGGTGGACGCGCCCGTGATCCAGCCGAAGGCCGTCAGGGCCATGCCGAGCGCGCCGTACGCGGCCACCTGGCCCCAGTCGCGGCCCGGCGGCTCCCCTTCGTACTGCTCGCGCGGCGTGAACATCCACAGCGCGGCGTACGCGAGGAGACCGAGCCCGTCGAGGACGCTGAGCAGCACGAAGGCCAGCCGCAGCACGACAGGGTCGAGCCGCAACTGGGCGGCGGCGCCTTGGGCGACGCCCGCGACGAGCCGGCCTCGCATCGGCCGGACCATGCGCGGGTACGCCTCGGGAATGGTGGGGGTCTCAGACATCTCTCGGGCATCGTCACACGTGAAAGGGACTTCGTGCATCAGGGCGCTCCCTGACTCCTGCCCTGATGGCTCGGGGACGAGTCAGGGGTCTCCCGGATGGTGAGCAGGGCACGCGCCCGGCCACGATGGAGCCATGACCGAAGCAGGCATACCCGACACGACGCAGGAGCCAGGTAGCTTCCCATCTGTGGATGAGGAGCGTGTGCTCAAGCGTACTGACGAGGGACGCATGCTCACGGGGGTGTGCGCCGGGCTCGGCCGCCACACGGGGATGGATCCGGTGATCTTCCGCGTGGGCTTCGCCGCGCTCGTCGTGGGCTCCGGCATCGGCATCATGCTTTACGTCGCGGCGTTCCTGCTGATGAGGAGCCCTGACGGCGGCCCCGGATACGCCGAGCAGTGGAGCCGCAGGGTCTTCGACACCGAGACCGTGATGGCATTGCTGGCGGCGGTCTTCGCCCTCGGCCTGATCATCAACCTGGCGGCCGACGGCATCAGCACCGCGACGGTCGTCGTGGGCACGCTGCTGGCCATCGCCCTGCTGGCGGCGCACGCCCAGGGCGCCGATCTGCTCGCCCTGGCCAGGAGCCTGCCGGAGCGGGTCAGGGGGAAGCCGCTCTCTGACTCGGTCCCGCCGGCGGACGCGGTGGCCGACGCGGTGCCGGGCGCCGGCGCGAGACCGGGGACCGACGCGGTGCCGGGGGCCGCCGCGAGGCCGGGGGGCGGCGCGGTGCCGGGGGCCGCCGCGGTGCCGGGGGCCGCCGCGGTGCCGGAGTACCGCCGCCTGTCGGACCTGGCCCAGGAGGCGCGCGACGCTTCGCCCGGCAGGGCCGTACACGCTCCCATGGACGCGCCCCCCGCAGGGCCGTCCCCCGCGGGACCGCCTCCCGCCGCGCCGGAGATCCCGGTCTCATCGGGTTCGTCGCGGTACGGGCCCGTGCGACTGGGCGGTGGGTTCGACTCCTCGGGTGAGCCGTTCGCCCCGCGCGGACCCTACAGCCGGTACGCCCCGCCGCAGCCTTACGAGCCGCACGACTGGGGTTACGGCGGAGGCGGCGCCGGCCTGGCACGGCCCGACCGCCCGAAGCGGCCGAAGTCCTTCACCGGCGCCATCACGATGTTCGTCGCGTTCGTGGTCGGAGGGATCATGGTGGCCGCGCAGTCGTCCTCCAGCACGTTCAACCTGCCCGTGGTCGGCGGGGTCGTACTCATCACGATCGGCTCCGGGCTGCTGGTCGCGACCTGGCTCGGCCGGGGCGCGGGCCTGGTGGCGACCGGCACGATCATGTCTCTTCTCCTGGTGGCGGGGTCGACGGTGAACGGTATTCCTAAGAAGATCGGCAGCTATACCTGGGAGCCGGTCGACAGCTCGCAGGCCGTGCGCTCGTACGCGGTGGGCATCGGCGACGGCACCCTGGACCTGCGGGAGACCAAGCTCGCGCCCGGGTCGCGCACCCGGTTCGACGCCTCGGTGTCCATCGGGGAGCTCAAGATCATCGTGCCCCGCACGGCCCGCGTCGAGGTGTTCGGCTACACCAGGCTGGGCGACGTGAAGATCGAGCACTCGGTGCAGGGCGGCGCCGACGTCCACCACGACAAGGTGCTCGAACCCGACGTCGCCTCCTCCGGCACCGCGCCCGTCATCGAGTTGCACATCAAGGCCGGCATCGGCGACGTGGAGGTACACCGTGCCGCATAGGACCGACTGGCTGTCGCTGCTCTCGGGCCTGCTGTTCATCGGCATCGGCGTCCGCTACCTGGCCCAGCCCGCCCCCGACACGCTGGTCATGGCGCTGATCCTCGTCTTCGGGCTCGGGTTCGCGGGCTTCGTCGGCATCATCGCCAAAGCGGTCCGCAAGCGCTGACTAACGGGACCAAGGGCGCGAACGCGTTAGGATGGGCGGATGCCCGAACCCCTGGTCCTGCTGTTCACCCAGACGATCCGGGCGAGCCGGCTGAACCGCGGCGAGATCTCGGACGCCCTCGCCGACACCGACGGCCTGACCGCGTGGGTCAGAGACCACGCCGGCGAGCTCGGCGTCGACCCCCGCTTCACCGCGAGCGACTCCCTGCGTGACGAGGTGGTCGAGCTCCGTCAGGCCGTACGGGCGCTGTTCGCCAGGGCCGTGACACCCGGGCCGCCCAGCTCCGCGGACTTCGCGCGGCTCCCGAAGTTCACCGACGCGCTCGCCACGGTGAACGCGGCGGCGACGGCCGTGCCCCTGGCCCGGAGACTCGAATGGCCAAAGGACGCGGACCCCGTCGCGACGACCGTGCCCGCCGCCCCGGCGAGCGAGTCCGTGCGGCTGCGCGCGGCGCTGGCCACGGCGGCGATCGAGTTCCTCGCGAGCCCCGACCGGCACCGGCTCAGGTCGTGCCCGGCGCCCCGCTGCGTGCTGTATTTCGTCAAGGACCACGCCCGCCAGGAATGGTGCTCGGTCGGCTGCGGCAACCGCGCCAGGGCCGCCCGCCACTACCGCCAGCACCGCGACGACTGACCCGTTCTAACGGATTGATTCATCCCCATCCGTTAGGTTACGCTCCCCTTGATTCTCTAACGGAACCACATCCGTGGTTCCGTTACAAGGCTCGGGCGAAGGGGCGAACCACATGGGTTTCCAGATCGGGCACGTCGGCCTCAATGTGACCGACCTTGAGAGGACCAAGGAGTTCTACCTGCGCGTCTTCGGCTTCGACCTCAACTTCGAGTCCACCGAGGGCGACCGGCGGTACGCCTCCCTCGGATACGACGGCGTCTCGATGCTGACCCTCTGGCAGCAGAGCGAGGGCCGCTTCGCGACCGGCCTGCCGGGCCTTCACCACGTCGCCCTCCAGGTGCCCGACATGGACGCCGTGCGCCGCGCGGAGGCCACGCTCCAGGAGATCGGGGTGGAGTTCGCCTACGAGGGGGTCGTCCCTCACGCCGGCGGACGGCAGTCCGGCGGGGTCTTCTTCACCGACCCCGACGGCATCCGCGTGGAGATCTTCGCCCCAACCGGCGCCGAAGCGCTGACGGCCCCCGTGGAGGATGCCCCGACCTGCGGATTCTTCTGATGGAGCATGCCGGCGAGCTGCTGCTGCAACGCCGGGCCGGGATCACCCGTCCTCTGGGCTCGGCCCGGGCGCGCCCCGAGATCCCTCCCGTGGCGGCGGCCTTCCTCCGGGCCCAGCGCATGCTTGTCATCGGAAGCCCCGATGGCCGGGGGCGGGTCTGGGCGGGCACGCTCACCGGGCCGCAGGGGTTCGCCGACCCGGTGGACGAGCGGCTGGTCGAGGTCGGCGCGCTGCCCGGCGGACCCCTCACCGGGCTGTTCGAGGAGAGCCACGACATCGGGATCCTGGCCATCGAGCCCGCGACCCGCCGGCGCATGCGGGCGAACGGCAAGGCGCGCCGTGAGGGAGGCCGGCTGGTCGTACGGACCGAGCAGGTCTACTCAAACTGCCCCAAGTACATCCAGAAGCGGGAGCCGTCCCCCATCCCCGGCGCGACCCTGGCGAAGGGCCCGGTCACGACCGGGGACGGCCTCACCCCGTCCCAGCGGCGCTGGATCGGCACGGCCGACACCTTCTTCGTCGCCACCCACGTGGACGGGCTCGGCACCGACGTCTCCCACCGGGGAGGAAACCCCGGGTTCGTCCGGGTGGCCGGCGAGCGACGGCTCTCGTGGCCGGAGTACCCCGGCAACTTCATGTTCATGACCCTCGGGAACCTGCGGCTCAACGCCGCCTGCGGGCTGCTCTTCCTCGACTGGGAGAGCGGGCACGGGCTGCACCTCACCGGCCGGGCGGCCATCGCCGGGGACGGGGTCGCCTTCGAGGTGGACCAGGTCGTGGAGGTCCCGGGCGAGGTCCCGCTGACCTGGCGCTTCGTCGAACCCTCCCCGCTCAACCCGCCCGTGGAAGAGGTTTGATCCCCCGTCGAGGCCGGTATCGACCAAGTTCAGGGGGAGGACTACTGATGGCATCTCTGACACCGCCGTTCACCGACAAGACCGCGCCGATGAAGGTCCAGGCGGCCGAGGACGCGTGGAACACGTGTGACCCGCACCACGTCGCTCTCGCGTACACCACCGATTCCGTCTGGCGCAACCGGTCGGAGTTCGTGACCGGGCGCGACCAGATCACCGAGTTCCTCACCCGCAAGTGGTCCAGGGAGCTCGACTACGCGCTGCGCAAGGAGCTGTGGGCGTTCACCGGCGACCGCATCGCCGTGCGCTTCCAGTACGAATGCCGCGACGCGAGCGGGCAGTGGTGGCGCAGCTACGGCAACGAGCTGTGGGAGTTCGACGAGAACGGCCTGATGTGGCGCCGCGAGGCCAGCATCAACGACCTCCCGATCGACGAGAAGGAGCGCCGCGTCTTCGGCCCGCGCCCTCCCGAGGAGCACGGCCGGCCGTTCCCTCTCGCCTGAGGGCCGGCGGGGAGGGTTTACCGGCGCGGGGGTTGACCGGGCACATCAGGGGCGTACCTTCGCATTCGCCGGTTCTCACCATCCACTCCACTCACCGTTGGTGCGCTGTCCACCCTCACAGTCACTCCGCCGAAGGTCACCCCTCGCGAGGTTCGTACTGGTCAGATCAGCGCCGACGCCACAGCGCACGGCACTACGCCGAAATCTCTGTTGCGATTCCGAGTACGCGAAGCTTCTCGTCCAGGTCGCGGACGTAGGTGTTGGTGGCCCACGGCTGGAGCTGTCCTCTGGCCGTGCGGAGACCGTCGATCAGGCGCACCGAGCTGTGTCGCGTTGTCATCTCGGCGACGTCACCCAGCCTTTGGACCGCCGCGAGTATCTCCCGCTTCTGAACAAGTGCGGCCACGAGTTCCAACGTCACGAAGGCACGGGTTCTGGTGAAGGAACCTCCCAGGCCTTTGAGCGTCTGCTCGGAAGCGCTGAGCGCCTCGTTCGAACGCTTGAGAGCGACAAGGCAGTAACCGGTGTTGCGTTGAACCAGCATGGGCGTACACCAATAGAGGTGTGGAGGATCAGCTTCAGTGCGTGGATCTTCCACCTCCCTGTGCGCACGATCGAGGGCACGAAGACCATCCTCGCCCCTCCCCGCGTCGGTCAATGCCCGAGAGAACGCAAGGCAGGACGCGGCTTGCTGCAGTCGACTGGGGCTCTCCTTCGCCCAGGCCTGCGCGGCGTGAGCATGGTCGAGAGCCACGGTCGGCTTGCCCTGGTAGCCAAGGGTGTTCGCCAGGCAGTCATGGATGTGGGCCAGGAGTGTCGGATCTTTCAGCTCGTGAGCTGCTTCCAACCCTTGCTGGTACCAATGAACGGCTCCCGCGTAGTCGAGGATGTCGTAGCGCAGCCAACCGCCGAGGTGACTCAGCGCCCAGTAGGCGGCGATGACGCGGTCACGGAGGGCGGGCATGAGAGTGTTCTGGCGTAGAAGCTGAGCCACCAGGTCACGCTGAGCGTTGACAACGGGCAACAGCTTGGCCGGCCCGTACGCCTCATCAAGCTGCCAGCAGTGGGCGATCAGCTTTTCGATGGTGGTTACCGTCTGGGCGTCCACGCGGCCCGAACCCTGTACGGCTTGCGCGAGCCGTACCTCCTCGTCGGGGGTGAGGTGGCGCAGCAGGCGAAGGGCGGGGACGCCGCCGAGGGCCAAGGCAAGATCGAAGAGCAGTTCGCGTCGCTTCACGTCGGCCTCCTCGGCGGTGAGGGCGCGGAACAGGGCGGCACACTCGCCGGGCCGTACCCCAGACGTCGCGACGAAGGTCCGCACCGGCCAGACTCCAGCGGTCGATTCCATGCTCGCACGGGATATCTCGGGCATGGCACCCCTGAGGCTGCTGCGCTGACAGGGATCAAGGTGACGATAATCGGCCGCGTCGATCAACTCACGTTCGTACGAGCCGTAGGAGCTGTAGATCTGGTCGGTCACCAGACGACGCGCCGTCGTCTGGTAGATCCGGGCGAGCAGGTCGAGCACCCGCGGCGAAGGACGACGCCTGCCCTCCGGCCACCCCTCCAGGTCGTACAAACGAGCGGTGCGCATCGAGGCCGTACCGGCGGGGTCCAGATCGTTGAACGCCGCTACCACCTGAGCGGCCGTCAGCCCATGGGCATAGCGGTGCAACAGCAACGGGCTGTCATCAAGATCGAGACTGAGCACGTCGGCGACCTGATCGTAGGTGAACCCCTTGGCCCGCAGGGCCTCACTACGCTTCCGGCAGGTGAGCAGGACGCGATGCCCCTCGGTCATGTCCGCCCCTTCGATCAAGGCTGATCCGAACGCCAGTTCGTCATTTGTTCGGCATCTTAGTCGCTCAACGTAGGCATGTGGTTACGGATTCGGAGATTCGTGGAGTCAAAGCAGGTTGGGCGCAAGGGTCGTTGACGGGTCTCTGAAACGAGGGTGACCAGGTCCCACGATTGACGGCAGGTGTCCTCCCGCAGGGTGGCGCGGGGATGGGGACCGCTTCGAGGCCGGGCGAAAGTACTCCTCGGCGCGGGGTGGTCCCGCGATCACGGCAAGGAGGTGGCCGCCATGGCCGATCCCATCATCGACATCGCTACCGGCTCCCACGCCCGGTCAGAGATCGCCCCCGGCGACTGCGTCGTTCCCAGCGGGAGGATGGTGTGGCGCCGGGCCTTCACTGGGCTCGCCGAGGAGGCGCCCAAGGCCCGTGCCTTCGTACGCTGCCTGCTGGCCGGGACCCGATGGGTGGACGACACCGAGTTCGCCACCGCCGAACTGATCAACAATTCGCTGTTTCACAGCCGCTCGGGCAGGCCGGGCGGCTACTTCGTCGTCGAGGTGACCCGCCGGTCCCGAAGCGTGCGCGTCGGTGTGTACGACCTGGGGGGCGG
The DNA here is from genome assembly GCF_043197795.1 of Sphaerisporangium sp. NPDC049003. NCBI lineage: Bacteria > Bacillati > Actinomycetota > Actinomycetes > Streptosporangiales > Streptosporangiaceae > Sphaerisporangium > Sphaerisporangium sp. NPDC049003. Next base: position 89,755 of record NZ_JBICTU010000014.1, on the reverse strand, counting down.
CGGGGTGCCCGACATCAAGAACCTTCCGGGGGAAGTTCCGACGGACGGCGTTGTGGACGAGGTGCTCCGTGAGCATGGCCGTGGGCTCGACGCGGTCGCGAGGCTGGCCTCGCGGGTGGGTTACCGGGGCAATCCGGCCACCGGGCATCTCGTGTGGGCGCTGTTCGCCGAGACCGCGCCCCGGGCGGCGATCATCATGACCAGCGGATCGACCCCTGAAGTTCGGTGAACCCCCGTAAGGGATTCGCATGACCCTGGGGAGAGGGGTACGAAAGTAGCGACGGCACCTTGAGTGGTCATAATGGCGCAAGAGCGACATGGGCTGTCCTGCCGTGCACGCGGCGGGCCGTTCACCCTGGAAGAGGAGCGGATCGATGGCGATGCGGTTCGAGCATGAGTTCACGGTCCCCGTGCCGATCGAGCAGGCGTGGTCGGTGCTTCTCGATGTCGAGCGGGTGGCTCCCTGCCTGCCGGGCGTGACCCTCGACACCGTGGACGGCGACGTCCTGACCGGCCGGATGAAGGTCAAGGTGGGTTCCATCACGGTGACCTACCGGGGTGAGGCGTCCTTCACGTCGGTCGACAAGGACGCGCACGCGTTGCGCCTCAAGGCGTCGGGCAAGGAGGCGCGCGGCACCGGTACCGCCGGCGCGGTCGTCAGCGCGGCGCTGGTCGCGGAGGGTACGCAGACCAAGGTCAAGGTCGACACCTCGTTCACCGTGACCGGACGTCCGGCGCAGTTCGGGTGCGGGGTGATGGCCGAGGCCGGAGCCAAGCTCATCAACCGGTTCGCCGCCAACCTCGCCACGTTGCTCCGCGAGGCGCCCGAGGAATTGTCCCCGACCGCCGTGTCCGAGGGTGGCGTCCCTCCCTTGTCGGCGGAGCCCGCCGCCACCCCCTTCAACCAGCCTGTCTCCAGTCCGCTGGGCGAGCGCACCCCACCGGAGATCGTCGAGCCGATCCCCACCGGCGAACCCGTGGACGAGCCGCGGCCCATAGAGGCCGTGCCGACGGCTGAGCCCGTACCGGCGGCCCAGTCCGTGCCGGCGGCCCAGTCCGTGGAGCCCGCGCAGGGCGCGCGGCATCTGACGGCGGTGCCGGACTCCTACGACGCGCCGTACGCCGAGGAGGCCGCCGGGCGGGAGGCCCATCCCGCAGGGACGGCGCGCACGTCGCTGACCGCCGAGGAGGAGGCGCTCGACCTGCTGAAGATCGCCGGTATTCCGGTGCTCAAGCGGGCCGCACCGGCGGTCGCCGGCGTCTCCCTCGTGATCCTCATCGCCTGGCTGGTACGGCGTATCCTGGCTCGCCGGTGAGCACCGGGGACGAATCGCCGGTCACCCCGAGCGGACGGCTCGCCGGTAGGCACCGGGACGACGCGTCCTGACGCGCCTGCGGCCGTACGGGCGGGGTTGGCGATAAGTGATTCGGGTGGTGATATCACCCCTGGCCTCGGCGATAAGCGCAAAAGTCGGGCAAGAGGAGGTCAGCACTCGCCCGAGACCGGCGGCATGAGTATCTGTCTGGGCATACCCGAGTCAGCGTCAATGCCGACTCGGGGGATGAAGCATGCAGCCGGACGTCAGCGTTGTGCTCATCACGTTCAATGATTCCGCCCGGCTGCCGCGCGCCATCACGTCCGTACTGAACCAGTCCCTCCACAACCTCGAAGTCATCGTCGTGGACGACGCGAGCACCGACGACACCGCCCGCGTGCTCGCCCAGTTCGGCGACCCGCGCGTCAGGTACATCCGCAGGCAGACCAACAGCGGGGGGTGCGGGGCGCCGCGCAACACCGGGCTGGACGCGGCCCGCGCTCCGCACATCATGTTCCTCGACAGCGACGACGAGCTGACCAGGCACGCCTGCAAGAGCCTGCTCAACGAGGTCGAAAGGACCGGCGTGGACTTCGCCGCCGGGCAGATCTCGCGGCTGTTCGAGGCGACCGGACGCACCCAGCGGTACTACCCGTCCCTCTACCGGCCGCGCAGGGTGGTCGAGGGCATCCGCAGCGAGCCGCGCCTGTTCCTCGACGGGTTCGCCACCAACAAGCTCTACCGCACCGCGTTCCTGCGCGAGCACGGCCTGCGCTTCGCCGAGAACATCCACTACGAGGACCACGTCTTCACGGCCGCCCTGTTCTGCGCCGCCCGGCGCTTCGCCGTCGTGCCGTGGGTGGTGTACCACTGGCGCCGCGCGGTCGACGCGACCTCCATCTCGCTCTCTATCCAGGAGCTGGACAACATCCGGCACCGGGTGCGGGCGGCGCAGATCAGCGACGCGATCCTGCGGGACAACGGCTGCTCTGACCTGGTCGGCGACAGGCAGCAGCGGTTCCTCGTCCAGGACCTGCGCGTCTACCTCAACAAGCTGCCGCGCCACACCACGGTCTGGATCAAGGAGTTCGCGTCGGTGGTGCGCCCGTACCTCGACGAGCTGGAGCCCGGAGTGCTGGGCAGGGCCGAGCCGATGACCCGGGTGTGCTGCCACCTCATCCGCACCGACCGGCCAGAGGACCTGGTGGTGGCGGCCCGTTCGCTGACCGGACCCAAGGCCGCGCCGCGCCACGCCATGCGGGTTGACGGCCGGACGTACTGGGGCCCGCGCGCCGACCCCGGCCTGGAGATCACCGGCCTGCGCCTGGCCGAGCTGCCGTTCACCGCGTCCAGGATCCGGCACGAGATCGCCGAGATGTCGTGCGAGGGGACGGTCGTGTCGCTGACCGTGCGCACCTACGACCCGTTCGCGGTGCTCCGCCGCTGGAAGACCGTGGCAGACCTGACCGTCAAGGGCATGAGCGTACGGCTGGAGCCGCGACGGCAGGCGGACGGCAGCTACCTCACGCAGGTGGAGATGGACCTCGCGGAGGCGCGGCTCGGCAGGCTGGGGTTCGACGGCTGGCGGGACGTGCGGATCGCGTTCACCCGTTCGGACGGGCACCGGACGAGCGACCGGCTGCTCGTCGATCCCACCGCGCCCCCGCTGGTGCTCACGGCGGGCCGGCACGAGGTCACGGTGGGCCCCGAGGGCGACAGCGCGTTCCTGCGCGTCTCCTGGCGCCCCGCCAGGCCGCTGCGCCGGGCGGCGCGGCTGCGCTCCCTGCGCACGCTGGTCGGCCGCGCCGACCTGAAGCTGTGGGTGTACCGGCACCTGATCCACGTGGTGCCGCGCCGCCGCGACCTCGCGCTCTTCGAGTCCGACATCGGCGCGGGCTACACCGGCAACCCCAAGTACATCCACGAGGAGATCCGCCGGCGCGGGCTGCCGCTTGAGGTGTGCTGGTCGGTACGCGGAGAACGTACGCACTTCCCGTCCGACGTGCCCCTCGTACAGCGGATGAGCTGGCGGTACATCTGGGTGATGGCCCGCGCGGGCTACTGGGTGGACACGCACGGCTTCCCGCTCGACTTCCCCAAGCCGAAGGGGACCCGCTACCTGCAGACCTGGCACGGGCAGACGCTCAAGACGGTCGGCTTCGACTCCCCCGACCTGCGCGGCGACTTCCCCGGCCCCCGCGAGCAGTGGCGCTCCGCCGTGTCGCGATGGGACGCTCTGGTGTCCCCCGGCCCGGAGTTCGAGCGGGTCTTCGTACCGTCGAACGGGTACACCGGCACCGTGCTCGGCTTCGGCTCGCCGCGCTGCGACGTCCTGGTCAACGGCGACCCGGCCGCCGGGCCCCGGGTGCGCGAGGCGCTGGAGATCCCCGAGGACCGCAAGATCCTCCTGTACGCGCCGACGTACCGTGACCGGTCGAAGCGGAGCGGGACGTCGGTACGGGCGGACCTCGACGCGCTCGCGGGGGCACTCGCGGACGAGTGGGTGGTGGTGCTCCGCACCCATCCGGCCGAGCGGTTCAAGGTGCCCGAGCGGATGCGGCACTTCGTACGGCCCGCCGGGTCGTACCCCGAGGTGAACGATCTCATCCTGGCCTCGGACGCGCTCCTCAGCGACTACTCGTCGATCATCTGCGACTACGCCTGCACCGGGCGGCCGATCCTGCTCTACGCCGACGACTACGAGGAGTACGTCCGGGTGGAGCGCGGGCTGAACTACGACCTGCGCGAGATCGCCCCAGGGCCCGCACTCGCGACCACATCCGAGCTGGTCGCGGCGCTGCGCGGGCTGCCCGCCGTCACCGCGGAGTACGCGGAGCGGTACGCGGACTTCGCCGGCCTGTTCTGCTCGGAGGAGACGGGCAAGGCCGCCCCACGGGTGGTGGACGCCTTCTTCCGCGGCTTCGGAGCCCGCCCGTGAACACTGCGAACACGGTCGTGTTCGCCTGCATGGACGCCGACACGCTCGGCGGCATCCAGCAGGTGACCCACACGGTCGCCCAGGGACTCGCCCTGCGCGGCCATGAGGTGCACGTGGTCGGCCTGCACGAGGCTCCCGACCCGTTCCGGTACGTCGAGCGGCCCCTGTACGAGCACCACGTGGTGCAGAAGCGCCCTCTCGGCGAGGGCCGGCGCCGGGTGGTGCGGCGGCGCTTCTCGCGGTTGCTGTCCTCGCTCGGACCGGGGTACGCGGTGCTGACCTCCCCCGGCGTGGTGTCGTGGATCGCCGACCTGCTGCCGCCCCGGCTGCGCTCCATCGGGCAGTACCACGGCTCGTTCGACCACGCGCGCGGGACCTCTCACTTCGCGTCCGTACGCCGGGACTACGGGGACCTCGGGCAGGCCGTGTTCCTGAGCCCCGACGACGCCGGGCGGTTCGCCGAGGAGGCGCTGCTGCCGAACACCGCGGACCTGCCCAACCCGCTGCGTGCGTGGCCGGAGAAGACGTCCTTCCTCGACGTGCCGCGAGTGCTGGGGGTCGGCCGCCTGGCCGCGGTCAAGCGCTTCGACCGGCTGATCACGGCCTTCGCCCGCGCCGCCCGCACCCGGTCCCAGTGGGAGCTGCACCTGATCGGCGACGGGCCCGAGCTGTCCCGCCTGCGCTCGCACGCCGCCTCCGTCGGGGTAGCCGAGCGTGTGGTGTTCCGCGGGCGGGTCCCGGCCTCGGAGATCGGCCAGGAGTACCTCAACGGCTCGATCCTCGGGCTCTCCAGCGAGCACGAGGGGTTCCCGCTGGTCGTGGGCGAGGCGGCCTCGTACGGCATGCCGACGGTCGCCTTCGACGTCTCGGGGGGCGTGCGGTCGCTGGTCATGGACGGCACGACCGGCGTGCTCGTGCCGCCCGCGGACGTAGACGCGTTCACCGGCGCGCTGAGCGGGCTGATGGCGGATCCGGCCAGGCGACGGCGGCTCGGAGCGGCGGGCCGGGTCCACGCGGAGTCGTTCCGGCTCGACAGGGTGCTGGACCGCTGGGAGGACCTGTTCGCCCGGACCCGCCGCTGACCCGCCCGTTGATCGGCCCGCCCGTTCGCGAGAACCGCGCGTGTGTGCCGGAGTTGATCGGCGTGTGTGCCGGAGCGGCATTCCCCGCGCGCGTCAGGGGTGCTATCCCCTGATGAGCTCCTGGGACGCGCTGCGCGGCCTCGGAACCCGCGCGAGCGAGATCTGCCCGGAGGTGAGCATGGCAGGCAGGGGGCCGGGCTCGCGCAGGCGGTTGACCCAGTCACCGCCCTGCTGCTTGTACCGGGACAGCCTGCGCCGGGCGGCCGTCTTGCGGTAGGCCAGCAGTTGCTGGGCGGATGCCTTGGAGCCGGCCGTCTCGTAACCGTGCGCCCGGAGACGGCTTCCCAGCACCTGGTCGCAGAGCGCGATCTCCCAGGGTTCGAGCCGGGTGGCCCAGCCGCCCACGCTCGCCCTGGTGACCTCCCTGTGCGTGTTGTTGTGCCACACCTTGTACGCGGGCACCGCCATCCCTGCCACCTTCCGTGGCTCGCACATCGCGGGATCGAAGTCCTCCCCGATGAACGCGCACAGCTTGGTGAGCTCCGTCTCGGGGTCGGCGGTCAGGTCCTCGTAGCGCATCTCGTAATAGCTGCCCGCCGGCAGCCGCTCGGCGCAGCGCCGCCCGTGGTCGACCGACTCCGACCAGATGGCGACCGCATGGAAGACGTCGAGCCTGAACCAGGGCATCTCCTTCAGCGAGGCCACGCAGTCGCGCCCGTCCCTGATCATGTTGACGAACTGGGCGTCGGGGAAGAGCCGGAGCAGGGCGTCGACGTGCTTGACGTAGCAGGGCCGCTTGTCCCCCCAGCGCGGCTTGCCGAACCGCTCGGCGTACGCCCGGAAGGCCTCTCCGGTCACCGACCCCAGCGACCCGGGGCCCTCGACGGCCCTGCGCACGTACGTCGCGCGGTCGATGCCCAGCTGGCGGAACTTGGTGGCCTTGTCGGTGGCGATCCACTCGGCCAGCCTGCGCCGGTTCTCGGCGTCGCGCATGTCCCCGTAGAGGCGGCGGCGGAAGTACGCCGAGAGCAGGAAACGGGTCTCCGGCGGCACCGCGACGCGCTCGTGCGAGTGCAGCATGAGCTGCAGCAACGTGGTGCCGGAACGCGGACATCCGATGACGAAGATCGGCCTGTCGGGACTCATCTCTACACCCCCGTGAAGAACGGGTCGGTCCGCACGTACCGCTGGTCGTCCTGGTCCGGCTCCATGAGCCCGTCCTGCCCCGCGAGCGCACGGGTGGAGAGCCACATGCGGTAGACGAGGAAGATCTCGTTGAGGACGAGCAGGGCGCCGGCGCCGGTCGTGACCGGAAGCAGCGCCGAGGACCCGAGCAGAGGCGCGACCACGAACACGGCCGCGTGGAACTCGATGCCGCTCATCAGATGGGTGCGCACCCGGTGCCGCGCGAGGCACTCGATCAGGCGCTCACGCGCGCTCATCGCGACCGGGGCCTCCCCCTCCGGCAGGGGCGCCCGCTCCTGGTCGTACGGCGCGCGGCGCGGTGAGGGCGGGGCATGGGAGAGCGCCCCGGGGGAGATGGGCTGGGTGGAGGTCAGTGAGTCGCCGGGGACGGACGCCTGCCGGGGGATCGTGGCGCCATGAGCCGCTATCCCCTGGAGCCCCGGCGCGTGACCATCCGGCGCGGGTGACCCGGCATCCGGCTCGTACGAACCGTCGTGGCCGCCCGGGTCGTACGAACCGTCACGGTCGCCCCGCTCATACGAACCGTCGTGGCCGCCCGGGTCGTACGAACCGTCACGGCCGCTCCGCTCGTACGAACCGTCGCGGTCGCCCGGGTCGTACGAGCCGTCGTGGGACGCGGCGACGTGGAGGCCCGGCTCGCGTGAGCCGTCGCGGCGGACGTACTCGCGGGCGCCGGGGTCCTCGTCGCCCATCTCACGCGAGCGGGCGTCGCGTTCGGCGATCTCGTACACCGCCGGCTCGTACGGCGAGGCCATCTGGTCGTAGGGCTCGTAGGACCCGTACCCCTCGTACGGGCCGTACGCGTGGTCGGGAAGATCGGGAGCCGAGGAGCTGTAGGTCATGTCGTACCCCGGGCCCTGGTCCAGCGACTCGACGGCCATGGCGTCGCGCACCGCCGCCAGCTCCTCGCGGCGCGCGATGCGCCTGCGGAGCTTCACCGTCTGGCGCACCCGCTTCATCTGCGGAGCGTTGACGTAACGGAACAGGTCGAGGATGGCGATCCCGGCGCCGAGCAGCACATAGGCGAGCCGTCCGGTCGCGGCGTACTGACCGTAGGCGATGCCGAAGGCGCAGCAGATGACGCGGATCCGGTCGCCGACGTAGTCGAGCCAGAGGCCGAACGGGGTGCCGGTGCCCTTGAGGCGGGCGATCTTGCCGTCCACACAATCGATCATGAAGCTGACGTAGAACAGCACCGCACCCAGCACGAGGCGATTGGCCGCGAAACAGGCCGCGGAGGCCATGCCGAGTACCAGCGAGAAGCGGGTAAGGGCGTTCGGGGTGATCTCGGTGCGATTCGCTACGAACAGTGCCATCCGGCATGCCACCGGGTCGACCATGAACACCGTCCACCATGAGTCTCGGCGTTTGCGCGTCGCCCGGACGTCATCCAGCGAATAGGACCTCATGACAGCCAGCATGGCCACGTGAAGCCACCTAAAACTCACCCTCTGTAACTAACATGAGATCTCTAGATGCTTTCTTGACCGCCCCTGGCGACTGATCCACACGCCTTGACCTCCGGGCGCACGAAGGCGAGCCGCCGGTCGCCCGCGCAACACGCAACACGCCTTCCAACCACGCTGTGTACACTGCCGACCACATATCGTAGTGACCATGACCTCGACGCGCAGGAAGGCGCATTTGACGGAGCTGAGCGTCATCGTCCCGATCTACAAGGTGGAGCCTTACCTCGCCGCGTGCCTCGACTCGCTGGCGTCGCAGACCTGGCGCGACCTGGAAGTCATCATGGTCGACGACGGCTCCCCGGACGCCAGCGCCGCCATCGCCGCGCGGTTCGCCGCACGCGACTCCCGGTTCCGGCTGGTCAGCCAGCCGAACATGGGCTTGGGCGGCGCGCGGAACACCGGCGTCGGCCACGCCTCCGGCGAGTTCCTCGCCTTCGTCGACAGTGACGACCTGCTCCCCGAGTACGCCCTTGAGTATCTCGTCGCGAGCCTGCGCGCGACCGGGTCGGACTTCGCGACGGGCAACGTCGACGTGCTCACCTCCCGTGGCAGGAGGCGGTCGCCGATGCACCGCCCCATTTTCCGCGGGTCGGCGGCCGGGACCCATGTCACCCGCAGGCCCGTCCTGCTGTACGACCGGCTGGTGACCAACAAGCTGTGGCGCCGCTCCTTCTGGGACCTGCACGGCCTGCGGTTCCCCGAAGGCGTCCTCTACGAGGACATCCAGGTCGCCATCCCCGCGCACTTCCTCGCCGCGAAGGTGGACGTGCTGGCCGCCCCCGTGTACGTCTGGCGTCGTCACGCGAGCTCCATCACCCGCAACCGGGTGAACATCAAGAGCATGGAGGACCGCTTCTCGGCCGTCGCGTCCGTACGCCGGTTCCTTGAGGAGCACGGGTCGCGCAGGCACCTGCGCGAGTGGGACCGCGTTGCGCTCGACTCCGACCTGCGGATCTTCATGCACCTCCTCGACCGCGCCGACGAGCCGTTCCAGGAGCGCTTCCTCGATCTCACGGCCGCCTACCTCGGCCAGGTCCACCGGGCGTCGACCGACCACCTCACCGCGATCAGACGCCTCCAGTGGCATCTCGCCGGGCGCCGGATGCTTCCCGAGCTGCTCGAAACGGTCACCTTCGAGAGGACCGCCACCGACGAGCACGCGCCGGCCGTGCGGCACGGGCTCCGCCACTACGGGCGGCTTCCCTTCCTGGACGACCCCAGGTACGCCGTGCCGCGCGAGGTCTACCGCATGCGCGACGACCTCGCGCTCGAACAGGAGGTGCGCGCGGTGGCCTGGCGGGCGGGCAAGCTGGTCCTGTCCGGCCGTGCCCGCGTCCTGCACCTGCGCGCCACCCGGCGGCGCGACCAGCAGCTGGTCGCCTGGCTGGTGCAGAAGGACGCCCGCCGCCGGCTGCCCCTGGGCGTCGTCCTCGGGGCCCGGGGCCGCTACCGGCTCACCGTCGATCCGCGCCGGCTCCATCTCAGGCGGGCGTCGTCACCGGCCACCTGGACGGTGGAGCTGTGGGTCCAGAACCACGGCGTCTTCCATCGGGCCGAGCTCGGCCCACCGGCCCACATCAAGGCACGGGGCCTGGTGAGCATGCAGATCGAGCAGGGGGTGTGGGCCCGGCCTCACTGGTCCGACCAGAAGACGCTGCGGATCACCGTCGGCCCGTCCGTGGCCCTCCTGACCGGCCATCGCCTCGCCGGGGAGTCCCTGGAGCTCTCGCTGGAGGTGTCCGTCCAACTCGGCGACGACGGCCGGCTGTGCCTGACGCCCCGGCCGGGCGGCCTCACGAGCCACCACCCGCTCGTACGGGGCGACGGGCCGGCGTCGTTCGTGGCCCGCGTTCCCTTAGCCGCGCTGAAACGGAGCACCACCGGTCGGCAGTCCGAGTGGCGGGCGCACGTCATGGGCAGCGCGCTGCGTGAGCCGATCGCGGTCACCCTGACCGGCACCAAGCCCCGGCCCCGCCACGTCGTCGCCGACCAGGAGATCGCCCTGCGCCGGGCCGCCGCCGACGAGCTCGCCATCCGCGTACGGAACCCGCGCACCAACGCGACGATCTTCCCCGCGGAACGCCAATCAATTGTCTGATCGATACCTATACTGCGAGATTTTCCGTCTGTTCGGGGGGTGGGATAAGGTGGCGCGGCGCTGACGGAAATGGAGAAAACTCGATGCGGCGATGGATTCCGATCGTGCTCGCGGCCACCGTAGCCCTGGCGGCGGCACCGCCCGCATCCGCCGACGACAGTGCGTCCAAGGGTGCCGTCAACTGCGCGAAGGTCAAGTGCATCGCCCTCACCTTCGACGACGGCCCGGGCCCGTACACCGGAAAGCTGCTCGACCTCCTGCGCGAGCACCGTACGAAAGTCACGTTCTTCCTGGTCGGCCGGCGCGTCGCGAAGTTTCGGAAAACCGCGCGCAGAATGGCGCGCGAGGGCCACGAGATCGGCGGCCACACGTACACTCATCCGCACCTGACCTCCCTTTCCGACGACGAGGTACGGGACGAGATCGTCCGGACCCAGGACGCCATCCGCCGGGCCACCGGCAAGGAGCCCGACATCATGCGCCCGCCGTTCGGCGACACCGACGACCGCGTGAGATCCATCGCGGCCGAGCTGGGCCTGTCGCAGATCGTCTGGGACGGCTCCTCGCGCGACTGGGAACTGCGCGACACCGCCGCCATCACCAAGAAGGTCCTCGGCCTCGCCAAGCGCGACCGCGTCGTCCTCATGCACGACATCTGGCCCGAGACCGTCAAGGCCATGCCCAAGATCCTGACCACACTGGAGAAGCGGGGCTACCACGTCGTCCCGGTGAAGTCCCTCCGCCGCGGCAGACAACTCAACGCGGGCGAGACCTACCCCATCGGCGGCTGGAACTGAGATAGGCGACTTACGGCCCCGCCCACTCTCCAAAGCCCGCCCCGGAGCCTGCGCCGGGATGATCAGCAGACTCACGCGAACTGACCTGAGGCTGATCAGGGAATGTCTTCGCTGGGCTCGCCGGGAGCGGAGTCGGTGGGAAGGGGGTGGCAGGTGTGGAGGCGCCAGTGGCTGATGGCCGGGTCGGCGAGGGCTTCGTTGACGGTTTCCTTGATCTGCGCGGGGGTGGCGTCGTCGCCGGTCTCCACGCGGATGGTGATCTCTCCGTTGGCCTGTGTGAGGTCCTTGCGCCATTGATCGGGCAACAGGGCCAATATGCGGATGCCGTCGATCGGTGACTTACCCGCTGGGTGTGACGGCGTGGTGTGCATCGTTAATTCGACCAGCATTATCTATCGTCCTCATTCAGTCCCAGGTGGTGCCGTTCGTGCCTGCCGGGGCGGAATCCCATCGTCGCGCCAGGGTGTCGGCCAGGGCCGAGTCCCAGGTCGTGCCGGTGGTGTTTGGGGGCGGTGTCTCAGGTGGTGCTCATGGCCGAGACGCGGGATGCCGTGTCCTCGGTGGTGCCGGCGGTGAGGATGGTGCGGCCGCCGATGGCGATGCTACAAGCGCAGCGGCCGAGACGGCGGCGGCGGACGCTTTCGCGACGAAGTTGAAATTGATCCGAGAGGGTGGAGCGGTTCGCCATTGTATTTCACTTTCCCAGGGACCGCGCATTCTCCACCCCAGGGATGCGCGTTCATTCTCGTGGAAACGATCCGACGGGAATGACAGCCACAAACCAGACGAACCGGCGGCCGCAAGAAGCGTGCGGGCGACCGCTGCCTGGCGGTCGGGCCGCGGACGTGTCCATCCGCGCCTTCAGGGGTTGCATCACCCCAGGTCAGGGTTACCATAGTGCTGAATTGCCGTCGAGTTGGATTAGACGTAGACATTACAGGGACGGCGGCTGCTAATGTTGTCGCCAAGCATTTTAGTGGTCGCGTTCAACTCCAATGACGGTCCGAGTCGATTCGAAAGAAGGAACATGAGCGGTGTGCACGAAAAGGCCGAGCTGTACGCGCTCGACATCTCGGATGTGACCTGGCTCAGCGCCCCGGGGAGCAGTTCTGAAGACCGCATAGAGATCGCGTACCTGCCCGGCGGCGCGGTCGCGCTCCGCAACCCGTCCGACCCCAACGGCACGGTGCTCAGATACACGGCCGCCGAGTGGCACGCCTTCGTGCTGGGCGTCCAGGACGGGGAGTTCGACGACTGATCGCCGATCGGCCGGTGATCGGGCGAAGTAGGGCCCCCGAGACTGATCGGGGGCCCTTCGCGCGCATACGAGTCCCGGCCCTGAGCGTGACGGGTCTAACGGGGCACGACCCCGATGACGGCGGCGTTACCTCTGCGGTCGATCTTGACTACGGCCGCCGCCCGGTCGCCCGTCAGGTCGTCCTGGAGGTGCTGGGCCTCGTCCTGCGGGAGGAACAGGCTGTCGATCCCGCAGGACAGCGACCCGTACCCCCACGTCTGGCACGCCAGGTACGGCTGGGCGGCCGGGCGCTGCCGTACGATTCCGGCGCCCTTCCACAGGCCGCCGTCGGGGACGAGCGGTACGAACGCCGCTCCCGCCTCCTGGCCGTCGGCGGTCGGCAGCCCCGGGTAGACCAACCCCACGTACGCCCCCCGGAAGGGATCGACCGGGTCGAGGGGTCCCGCGGCCAGGCGGTATTCCGTGCCGGTCAGCCTGGCCGAGAGCCGAGGGGCGACCGCCACCACGAGCAACACGGCCTGCAGGAGCAGCGCGGCGGCCACCAGCACCGGGCGCGAGAGCAGGAGACGGCGGTTCATCGGGTCGCCTCCATCAGGCGGCGACGCCCGTAGAAGGCCAGCGTTCCGGTGAGGATCAAGACCACCCCGAGGACCAGGAAGAGCGCGGCCCCGGTGAACAGGGGCTGGAACACGGCGAAGCTCTGCGCCGTGACGAAGACCACGAGGGCGGCCGTCGCGAGGAAGACCAGGTACGACAGGTCACGCCGGGCCGCGGCGACGGCGAACCAGCTCGCCGCCAGGATGTAGACCAGGGTGCCCACCACCGCCCGCGCCGTCTGCCCGGCGGTGAACCCGCCCGAGTACCCGTAGTCGCCACCGGGCGACCACACCACCAGCAGCAGTGCGAGCCCGGTCATGACGCCCACGGCGAGCACCTCGCGGCGGCCGTTCGCGTCACCCAGGACGAGCGCGGCGCCCACGGCGACAGCGGCCACGGCCAGCCCGGCCCAGAGCGCCGCCGAGCCGAACAGCTCGTCCCGCCCCACACCGGGGAAAGCCGCGACGAACAGCCCACAGAGCGCCAGCACCACCCCGGCCAGCCGCCACGGCGCCGCGAACCTGATCCGTACTCCGGAGGAGGCCGAGCCGGACGGCCGGCCCGGCGGTGCGGATTCCAGGTGCCCGGCCGATGGTGCGGATACGGGATGTACGGCCGATGGTGCGGGAGCCGGTGGCCGAGCCCGCTCGTGCAGGACCGCGGCCGACAACGCGACCGCGCCTGCGAACAGCAGGGACATCGAAACGGCCGCCGCGCCGTCCGCCTGCTCCCCGACGAGCCAGCCGTACCAGGTGGCCCCGATCACCAGCGCCGCGACGAGCGGGCCCGCCGCACCGGTCGCGTACGCGTAGGCCAGCGTGCCCGCGGCCCACACACCGAGGAGGACGGAGGTGTACGCGGGAACCTGGAGGCTCTGCGCCGTCTGGAAGATCACTCCACCACCGGCAAGGACCGTGACCAGCCTGGCCGCCTGCTTCCCTGCCGGATGCGACAGGACCTCCCCGATGACCGCCGAGCCGATCCAGACCAGGACGATCCCGGCGAGGCGGGCCAAGGGCGGGAGCTGGTCGAGATTCGCGGACACGAGCCAGATGAGCCCGACGCCGAGAAAGCCGCCACCGAGCACCAGCACGAGCCGTTCGAGGCTCAAGCGCCGGCCGACGGCGTAACGGCCCCCGATGCGCCGCGCCGTGTCGGCGTCGATGATCCCCTCCGCCTGCCACCGGGCCAGTTCCCCGTGCAGCCACGCCAGGCGGCGTGCCGGAACCTGCCGGATCGATTCCATCCCGCGTTGCCTCCTGTCATCCCCCGGCCCGATGCGGCCGATTGCCCCAGTTTGGCGTGACAGAGGAGCTTAGAGTATGAGCATCCGTACTCAACTCCGGAAGTGCCTTCACCTCAGGGCGAGCGGGTGGCCGGCAGGGAGCGGGTCAGGCGGCGGCCCAGGTGCTGCATGGGGCGTTCGACGAGGCGGTAGCTCAGCCAGCTACAGCACAGCACCACGGCGACGAACGCGACGGCGAGCAGGGCCTGGACGGCCATCGGCCGATCGCGGGGGTCACCGAACAGGGTGACGAAGAGCTTCGGCAGCGGATGGACGGGTGACCGCCGCGACCGTACGGAGGCCGGAGATCTGTCCCCGCCCTCGACTCCGGGACGTACGTCCGTTCAGCAGCGGCTGCATGCCAAGACCTCTGAGGTTCCAACCCGGCCAGCTCTCCTTGCGTTGATACAGGCGAAAGGAGACGCATGGATAGATATGAGGGTTTCAAGGAGTTCGTTGGCAGCCGCCAGCAGTCGCTGATGCGCAGCGCCTACCTGCTCACCGGGGACGCCAGCCGGGCCGAGGACCTGCTGCAGACCGCGCTCATGCGGACCGCGAGGCACTGGCCCCGGCTCGTAAAGGACGGCAATCCGGAGGCGTACGTCCGCAGAGCCCTGATCAACCAGCACATCTCCTGGTACAGGCGGCTGCGCGGGACCGTGGAGGTGCCCATCGCACACCCTCCCGAACACGGCCGCGATCTCGGCGACGAAAGCCTGCACCGCCTCGCGCTGCGTCAGGCCCTCCTGCGGCTGACGCCCCGCCAGCGCGCCGTCCTGGTGTTGCGCTTCTACGAGGACCGCACCGTCGACGAGACCGCCGACCTGCTCGGCTGCTCCCCGGGCACGGTCAAGAGCCAGACCAACCACGCCCTGGGACGGCTGCGCGTCCTCGCCCCCGAACTGGCCCATCTGCTCCACGACGTCGTACCCCAGGAGGTCGCCCGATGACCGGAATCCGCGACGAACTCGAACTCCTCGCCGCCGAGGCTCCCACGGTCGCCCTGGCCGACCGCGCGGTGCGTGGGGCGCGACGCCGGCGGGCGGGCGCCTTCGGCTCGGCGCTGACGGCGCTGGTCGCCGTGGCGCTGAGCGCGACCGTACTGACCGGCGGTCCAGACCGGAACACGATCAGCACCAAGGTCACCGACGTGCTGCCCGCCGCGGGGGTGGACCCGCTGAGTCACGCTTACTACGACTGGTGCGGGCAGAGCACCGGCTTCGCGGGCAAGGAGTGCGTCCAGTGGCGGGTGGTGACGCGGACCGGCCAGAGCTTCAGGATGCCGGAGGCACTGGGCGTCTACACCGAGCAGAGCAGCGAGAACTATATGAACGCCGCCGCTCCGTTGGCGATCACACCGGATGGCCGGAGGATCGCGTACTACAGCGACAAGGACCAGAAGTTCGCCGTACGAGACCTGGCGAGCGGCCGGATCTGGCTGACCCCGCAGACCGTGAGCAGGACGACGATGGTGTCCGGAGGCGGGCTGCTGCGGCTGTCACCCGACGGCCGCTTCCTCGGCCTGAACGGTGTGGGCTGGCCGAACGTGGTCGTCGACGTGGAGAGCGGACAGACCACCCCGATCCCCGAAGGATGGCATGCGCAAAGGGTGCCCAGCGGTGGCACGCCGGTCGTCGTGGCCGACGAGGGTTTCCAGTTCGGCCTGCTGGCCGAGGGGAAGGTACGTCCCTTCACCGCGGCGGGCACTTCCACGACGCTGAGCGCGCTGGCGCCCGACGGGCGGACGGTGGCCTACATGACCCGCGGCAAATCGCCCAAGGACGGCGACGACGAGGACCGACCGGACGACACGATCGTCACCGTCGACGCGACGACGGGAAAAACCCTGACCACGGCGAAGTTCCGGGGCGCGCCCAAGGACTTCAGGCCTTGGCTGGTGGGCGGATGGCACAGCCCCACGGAAGTGTCGGTCGCGGCCTCGATCTACGACTGGTCGCTGAAGGGCCGGGAGGGCGATACGCCGACCCTGGGCGAGACGACGTACGCGGTCGACGTCACCACGGGCCAGGTCCGGAAGCTGGCCACCTACTCCTACCGCGCCTGGTCCGGTGACGTCGTGATCCCCGACTTCTGAAGGCCGGCCGCGTCATAGCAGCGGGTGGCCGGCAGGGAGCGGGTCAGGCGGCGGCCCAGGTGCTGCATGGGGCGTTCGACGAGGCGGTAGCTCAGCCAGCTACAGCACAGCACCACGGCGACGAACGCGACGGCGAGCAGGGCCTGGGCGGCCATCGGCCGCTCGCGGGGGTCACCGAACAGGGTGACGAAGAGCTTCAGCAGCGGATGGTGCAACAGGTAGACCGAGTAGCTGATCATGCCCAGCCAGACCAGCACGCGCGGCACCGTACGACGCCGCAGGGCCATGCCGAGCGCGAAGGTCACCCCGGCCATCACCAGCGTGGTGATCCACACGCGGGGGTAGGACCACCAGCCGTACGTGAAGGCGAAGAAGGGGATGACGGCCAGCAGGACGGTCACCACCGCGACCGTACGGAGGCCGGAGACCTGTCCGCGCTCCCAGCGGTGGATCACCGTACCGGTGAACATCACCGCGAGGATCGCGGCGCCCAGCCAGGGCGTACGGCTGCCGAGGAGCAGGAGCGTCACGGCCAGGCCGCCGATGAGCAGCGCGCCGGCCGTGCGCGCCCTGCCGGAGCCGGTGACCACGCACGCCAGCCCGGCGACCACGACGCCGAGAGCGACGAAGGCGGCCGGGCCGCGCGCGAGGACGGGGGCCTCCAGCACCAGCCCGACGACGAGCGCGGCGACGGCGAACGCCACGGCCCAGACCCCGCTGCGCCGGTGGAGGCCCCCGACGAACAGTGCCGTGATCAGGAGGTAGAAGACCATCTCGTACGAGAGCGTCCACATGGTGTCGGCGACACCGGCGGAGCCGACCACGTCGACGAGCATGGTGGCGTGCGCGGCGGCGGTGGGCAGATCGGGCACGACCGCCGGGCGCAGCGGCACCAGCGGGAGCATCACCAGCACGAGCCCGATGACCAGGAAGTAGAGCGGATAGAGCCGGAAGAACCTGCCGGCCCAGAACGAGCGCACATCACCCCGCCGCTCCAGCGACGCGGGAATGATGTAGCCACTGACCAGGAAGAACACGAGAACGCCGTACATGCCGAGGTTGAACCAGTGAGGCCGCAGCCCCGGCAGGAACCGGTAGAACATGTGCTCAAGCAACACGGCCGTCGAGGCCACACCGCGAATCGCGTCGAGCCAGGCCAGCCTGTGCCCCGGAGAATCAACGGAAGCGGGCGCCGTCTCGGTACGCGGCTGAGCCATAAGCATTCGACAAAACTTACCGGCCCGAGGCCGGGCAAACCGTCAACCGACCTATTTACGTTGTTAATCCCATTTGCACCGCTTTATCTGGGACTAAACACTAATAGCCGTCATACCGCGACCGGTCACTCCCACTCGATGGTGCCCGGGGGCTTGCTGGTCACGTCGAGGACGACGCGGTTGATCTCGCGGACCTCGTTGGTGACGCGGGTGGAGATGCGGGCCAGCACGTCGTACGGCACGCGCGACCAGTCGGCCGTCATGGCGTCCTCGCTGGTCACCGGCCTGAGCACGACCGGGTGGCCGTACGTGCGGCCGTCGCCCTGTACGCCGACCGAGCGCACGTCGGCGAGCAGCACGACCGGGCACTGCCAGATGTCGCGGTCGAGACCCGCGCGGGACAGCTCCTCGCGGGCGATGGCGTCGGCCTCGCGCAGGATGGACAGCCGGTCGTGGGTGACCTCGCCCACGATGCGGATGCCGAGCCCGGGGCCGGGGAACGGCTGGCGCCACACCATCGCGGACGGCAGGCCGAGCTCCTCGCCCGCCCGGCGTACCTCGTCCTTGAACAGGGTGCGCAAGGGCTCGACCAGGGAGAACTTCAGGTCGTCCGGCAGGCCGCCCACGTTGTGGTGGGACTTGATGTTGGCCGTGCCCGTGCCGCCGCCCGACTCGACCACGTCGGGGTACAGGGTGCCCTGGACGAGGAAGTCGACGGGGCCGTCGGCGAGGATGGCGCGCTGCTCGTCCTCGAAGACGCGGATGAACTCGCGGCCGATGATCTTGCGCTTCTCCTCGGGGTCGGACACCCCGGACAGGGCCTTCAGGAACCGCTCGGCGGCGTCCACGACCCGCAGCCTCACACCCGTGGCCGCGACGAAGTCGCGCTCGACCTGCTCGGCCTCACCCTTGCGAAGCAGCCCGTGGTCGACGAAGACGCAGGTCAGCCGGTCGCCGATGGCCCGCTGGACGATCGCGGCGGCCACCGCGGAGTCGACGCCGCCCGACAGCCCGCAGATCGCCCGCCCCTCGGGGCCGACCTGCTCGCGCACGGCCTCGATGGCGTCCTCGACGATGTTGAGCATGGTCCAGGACGGGCGGCAGCCCGCCGCGTCGAGGAAGTGCCTCAGCACCGTCTGGCCGTGCTCCGAATGCAGGACCTCGGGGTGGAACTGCACGCCGTACAGGCCTCTGTCGCGGCACTCCATGGCCGCGACCGGGGTGTCCTTGGTCCACGCGGTGACCTCGAAGCCCTGCGGGGCCGCGGCGACGCTGTCGCCGTGCGACATCCAGACCGACTGGGCCGAGGGGAGCCCGGCGAAGAGCACGCCCTCGCTTCCCACGGTCAGTTGTGTGCCGCCGTACTCGGCGATGCCGGTCTGGGCGACCTGGCCGCCGAGGACCCGGGCCATCTCCTGGAAGCCGTAGCAGATGCCGAAGGTCGGCACCCCCGTCTCGAACAGCCCCTCGGGGGCCGCGGGGGCGCCCTCGGCGTACACCGAGGAGGGGCCGCCGGACAGGATGATCGCCTTCGGGTTCTTGGCCAGCATCTCGCTCACCGGCATGGTCGAGGGGACGATCTCGGAGTACACGTGGCACTCACGGACCCGCCGGGCGATCAGCTGCGCGTACTGCGCGCCGAAGTCGACGACAAGCACCGTGTCGAACTCAGACACCGAAAAGACCCCCCAAAAGACGCCGCGGTCCCCACAGTCTATCGGCGGCCACCGCTGCCGGGACGCCTCCCAAGATCCTCCGGGGACGCCCTCCCGCGATCCTGAACCGCGCCCTAGGTAAATGCGTCGTAGGGGCATGAGGACTTCACTTGGTACGGCTGCGGCCGTCGCGCTCGCCGTAGGGCTGGTGGCGGCGGCCTGCACGAACGGCGGGAGCGCAACCGCGCCCGAAGCCGGGGAACCCGTGGCACTGGGCAACATAAAGCTCGTCTCGTACACCGGTTGCGATGACATGCTGGAAGGCTTGCGCAAGGCCACCGCGGAGAACGTGGGCCCCTATGGCCTCGGCGGGAACATGATCCTCTTCGCCGCCGGCGGGGCGGAAGACGCCATGGCCAAGTCCTCGGCGCGGTCGTCCGGGCCCACCTACTCGACGACGAACGTCAACGAGGCGGGCGTCGACGAGCCTGACCTGGTGAAGACCGACGGCAAGCGGATCGTCACCTTCGGCCGGGGCGTGCTCCGCGTGGTCGACGTGGCGTCGAAGAAGGTCACCGGCACGCTGCGGCTCCTGCCGGCCGAGCAGGGATGGGCGCCCGGCGACCTGCTCGTCCACGGCGACCGCGCGCTCGTGATCCTCTCCCAGGGCGGCGCCGTCCCGATGGGCGCCATGGCCAAGCAGCGCCCGTTCGTCGGACCGAAGTACGTGCTGGTCGACCTCAAGGACCTGAAGGTCCTGGGATCGATCACTCCGTACGGGAACCACGTGGACGCCCGCATGACCGGCTCGTCCGTACGGATCGTGGTCAGGTCGCAGCCCGAGTTCACCTTCGCCGAGGCGCGCCAGGACGAGCCCGAGTCGAGCCTGATCAAGCGCAACCAGGACATCGTGCGCGCCGCGCCTATCGACGCCTGGCTCCCGAAGTACGAGGTCGCCGGGCCCGACGGCGCCGCCCGCACGGAGAAGGTGAAGTGCGAGCAGGTCAGCCACCCGGAGGACTACACCGGGACCTCGATGCTGACCGTGCACACGATCGACCTGGAAGCCGGGCTCGACGCCGGCGACCCGATCAGCGTGGCCGCCGACGGTGACACCGTCTACGCCACCCCCACCAGCCTGTACGTCACCAGCAACCCCCGCTGGTGGGTCCGGCGCGTCATCGACGACGTCTCCCCGGCGGACACGCCCCCGGTGAGCACCTCCCCCGGCGAAGCGGAGGCGTCCTCCTCCGGCACGGCGGTCGCCCCCAAGGACCCGCCGAGCTCGCCTCCGGCCGAGAAGGTCGAGCCGAGTGACGACCCGTCGATGCCCACACTGCTGCCCGAGCCGACGGCGACGGCGACGCCCACCACGGGGTCGCCGAGCGCCGAGAGCACCCCTGTGTACAAGGCGCCGCCTGAGCAGACCGAGGTGCACCGGTTCGACATCACGGCTCCGGGAGCGCCCAGGTACGTCGCCTCCGGGGTGGTCCCCGGGCGCCTGCTCAACCAGTACTCCCTGTCGGACTACGAGGGGAGCCTGCGGGTGGCCACCACGTCGTTCGGCGACGAGGGGGTGGCCTCGGAGAAGAGTTCCAGCGCGGTCTACGTCCTCGACTCCGGCACGCTGGCGAGGACCGGCCAGATCACCGGTCTCGGCAACGGCGAGCGGATCTACTCGGTGCGCTTCATCGGCCCCGTGGGGTACGTCGTGACGTTCAAGCAGGTGGACCCGCTCTACACGCTGGACCTGCGGGACCCGGCGCGGCCCAAGGTCACCGGCGAGCTGAAGATCACCGGATACTCCGCCTACCTGCACCCGGCCGGAGACGGGCGGCTGATCGGCATCGGACAGGAGGCGAGCGACAAGGGACGCACCCTCGGAACCCAGGTCTCGCTGTTCGACGTCAGCGACCCGGCCAAGCCCGCCCGGCTGTCGCAGTACCACCAGAAGGACTCCGGCTCGGAGGCCGAGTGGGACCCGCACGCGTTCCTGTACTGGCCCGCGTCCGGCGTCGCCGTCCTGCCTCTCAACACCTGGGGCGTCGAGGGGCAGGACAGCCAGTCGGCCGCGCTGGTGCTCAAGGTCGGAGATGACGCGATCACCAAGACGGGGCTGGTCACCCACCCGAAGCCGAAGAAGTCCAACGACCCGATTCCGCCCGACCC
The DNA here is from genome assembly GCF_043197795.1 of Sphaerisporangium sp. NPDC049003. NCBI lineage: Bacteria > Bacillati > Actinomycetota > Actinomycetes > Streptosporangiales > Streptosporangiaceae > Sphaerisporangium > Sphaerisporangium sp. NPDC049003. Next base: position 68,573 of record NZ_JBICTU010000014.1, on the reverse strand, counting down.
CATGATCCGGCGCTGCCTCGTCATCGGCGACACCCTGTGGACGGTCTCCGACATGGGGCTCAAGGTCAGCGACACGAAGACCCTGGCGGAGGAGGGCTGGATCCCCTTCGCCACCTGACGGGCGGCCTCGGCTGGTTCGACGCGCTTCCAGGCCGTATCGCGCAGTACGGCCCGGAGTGCCAGGCCGCACGTTCCGGTCCCGATCCGACGGGACCGGAACGTGCGGCCCAGGGCATACTCGGGCTCAGCCCGATTCGGACCGGATCAGACCGGCTCAGGAGGGCCTCCTGAGCTGAGGACCGACGTCCGGCTCAGACCGGCTCAAACCGACCTAGGCCGGGCTCAGACCGGCTTGGTCTCCGCCTCGCCCGAGGGGACGATCTCCGGAGCGCCGAGACGGATGGCGTCGGCCTCCTGGTCGGTGTCCTGCTCCTGCGAGGCCCGCTCGGCCTCCACGCGCTTGGTGTAGTACTCGACCTCGCGCTTGACCTGCTCCGCGTCCCATCCGAGCGGCCCGGCCAGGAGCTCGGCCGCCTCCTCCGCCACGGCGGTGCCCCGGTGGAAGGTCTCGATCGAGATGCGCGTGCGGCGCGTGAGCGCGTCATTGAGATGGCGGGCGCCCTCGTGGGTGGCCGCGTAGACGATCTCGGCCCTGAGGTAGTCGTCGGCGCCCGTCAGCGGGCGGGCCAGCGACGGATCGCGCTCGATCAGCGCCAGCACCTCGTCGATCAGCGACCCGTACCTCTGCAGCAGGTGCTCGATGCGGGCGACGTGAAGGTGCGAGGAACGCGCCAGGCGGTGCCGGGAGTTCCAGAGCGCCTGGTAGCCCTCGGCGCCCACGAGCGGGATCTTGTCGGTGCAGGACGGCGGCACGCGCTGGTCGAGGCCGTGCGCGACCGCGTCCACCGCGTCCTTGGCCATCACGCGGTACGTCGTGTACTTCCCGCCCGCGATCATGACGAGGCCGGGGACCGGGTGGGTGACGACGTGCTCGCGCGACAGCTTGGAGGTCTCCTCCGACTCCCCGGCCAGCAGCGGGCGCAGCCCGGCGTACACGCCCTCGACGTCGTCACGGGTCAGCGGCACCAAGAGCACCTCGTTGACGTGGTCGAGCACGTAGTCGATGTCCTGGCGGGAGGCGGCCGGATGGGCCTTGTCGAGCGCCCACTGGGTGTCGGTGGTGCCGATGATCCAGTGCCGCCCCCAAGGAATCACGAAAAGCACCGATTTTTCGGTGCGAAGGATGATTCCGGTGAGCGAGTGGATCCGGTCACGCGGGACCACGAGGTGGACGCCCTTGGACGCGCGCACGTGGATCTGACCGCGGCCGCCGACCATCTCCTGGATCTCGTCGGTCCACACGCCGGTCGCGTTGACCACCTGCCGCGCGCGGACGTCGAACTCGGTGCCGGTCTCCAGGTCGCGCACCCGTACCCCGGTCACGCGCTCGCCCTCGCGCAGGAAGCTGACGACCTTGGTGCGCGACGCGATCTGGGCCCCGTACGCGGCGGCGGTCCGCAGCATCGTCGTGACGTGCCGCGCGTCGTCCACCTGGGCGTCCCAGTACTGCACCGCGCCGGTGAGCGAGGACTTGCGCAGCGCCGGGGCGAGCCGGAGCGCCCGGCGGCGCGACAGGTGGCGGTGGCCCGGCACCCCCCGGGACAGGCCGGTCGAGAAGCCGAGCGAGTCGTACAGCGTCAGGCCGGCACCCACGTACGGCCGCTCCCAGACGTGGTGGGTGAGCGGGAACAGGAACGGCACCGGGCGCACCAGGTGCGGGGCGATGCGCTGGAGGAGCAGCGCTCGCTCCTGCAACGCCTCGCGCACGAGGTCGAAGTTGAGCTGTTCCAGGTAGCGCAGGCCGCCGTGGATCAGCTTGGAGGACCGGGAGGAGGTGCCGGAGGCGAAGTCGCGCGCCTCGACGAGACCGACCGAGAGCCCGCGGGTCACGGCGTCCAGCGCGACGCCGGAGCCGACCACGCCGCCGCCGACCACGATCACGTCGAGCTCCTGCTCGGGGTCGGCCATGCGGGCCAGCGCGGCCGATCGCTCCGCCGGCCCTATGCGGGCCGAGTAGACCCCGCCGCCCCTGGACCGCACATCAGCGCCGTCCCACTTGACCTGCCCGTCACTTCGCTGAACGTCCACACCCCCACCATCCCGCCCAACCGCGCCGTCGCCTCGCCCGGCGTCCACGCTCCCGCGATCGGGCCGGGTCTCGCCATGCTCGACGTCCATACTCACACCATCTCGTGGAGCTTCGGCGTCGGCGTGCCCGGCACCGGGCACCGGGGCCTTCTCAGCACCGTCCAGGGCAGGGTCGCCCGTCTCGCCGGGCCGGGGCTCCCGGCCGGCTTCACCCGGCCCGACCCCGCTGGCTGTGTGTGCTGTCATTGCGATCCCCCTGGGGTGCGGCTTGTCGCATTGTGTCCTATTTCTACCCGTGAGTAGATACCTGCATGCCGTGAGCGGACCCGGCCGGGGATGAAGCTCCTCACATTCCGCGACTCATGGGGCGCGCGCTCCCCCACCACCCTCACCGCGTCACCCCGGTCACACGACCGCGGGAGGTAGATCTTCTCCGGCACCGCGGAACCGTAGATCTTCACAGGTCACGCGAGGACCGGGAATCGGCGGTCACGCTCACCTCACAGCCGCCGGCCGTCGTCAGACCCGCACGACCTCGACGCCGGCCTCCGTGAACGCCTCGGCGGCGGCGTCGGACAGCCCGGCGTCGGTGATCAGCATGTCGATTCGGTCGATGGCACAGATCTTCGCGAAGGCCCGGCGGCCCGCCTTGGACGCGTCGGCGACGGCCACCACGCGGGCGGCCCGGCCGATCAGCAGGTTGTTCACGCCGGCCTCGCCCTCGTGATGGGCGGACGCGCCCGCCACCGCGTCGATGCCATCGACCCCGAGGAAGGCGATGTCCAGGGTCACCTGCTCCAGCACCCCGGAGGCGAGCGGCCCGATCAGCTCGTACGACTGCGGCCGCGCGACCCCGCCCGTGACGACGAGCTTGACGTTCTGCCGCACGGTCAGCTCCGCGGCGATGTTGAGGGCGTTGGTCACGACGGTGAGCCTGGCGCCCGGCTCCGCCCGCAGGGCCAGCGTCCTCGCGACCTCGGAGGTCGTCGTGCCGCCGTTCATGCCCACGACGGCACCCGGCGCGACCAACTCGGCCGCGGCCTCGGCGATGCGCTGCTTCTCCCCCGCGTGCCTGGCCGTCTTGTAGCGGAGCGGAAGGTCGTAGCTCACGTTCTGGGCGACGGCGCCGCCCCGCGTGCGCATGAGCATCTGCTGCTGGGACAGCTCGTCGAAGTCGCGCCGGATCGTCGCCGTCGAGACCTCCAGGGTCTCCGCGGCCTCCTCGACCGTCAGGCGCCCGTGCTGAGCCAGCAACTCAAGCAGGGCGTTCCAGCGTTCATACCGGCTCATGGTCCCAAAGCGTGGCACACGACCCGACTTCGCACACCCGAGTGGTCGCCACCCGATGCACAATCGTGCTTGTTAGTGCTATAAAAAGTGCAGAACAAATCAAATCTAAGGAACCGGCCCGTGATGACGCACACCGAGACCGAGATCGCCTCTCAGCCGGAATGCTGGAGCCGAGCGGTGGAGCTGGCCGGATCAGCGGCGCTCCCCCGGCCCGGCGAGCGCGTCGCCGTGATCGGCTGCGGCACCTCATGGTTCATCGCCCAGGCCTACGCCGTCCTCCGCGAGGCCGCCGGGCACGGTGAGACCGACGCGTTCCCCGCGTCCGAGGCCCCGCTGGGCCTGTCGGACGGCGGCGCGCCGGGCCGGTCGTACGACAGGGTGCTCGCGCTCACCCGCTCCGGCACGACGACCGAGGTGCTGGAGCTCCTGCGCCGGCTCGACGGCACGAGGACCACGGCCGTCACCGCCGACCCGGACACTCCCGTCATGACGCTCGCGGACGAGGTCGTCGTGCTCGACTTCGCCGACGAGAAGTCCGTCGTCCAGACGCGCTTCGCCACCACGCAGCTCGCGCTGCTCCGCGCCCACCTCGGCGAGGACCTCACCCGGGCCGTCGCCGACGCCGAGCGGGCGGTCGCTTGGCCCGTCGGCGCCGAACTCGTCGACGCCGAGCAGTTCTCCTTCCTCGGCCGGGGCTGGACCTGCGGGCTCGCGCAGGAGGCGGCGCTGAAGATGCGGGAGGCCTCGCGTTCGTGGACCGAGGCGTACCCGGCCATGGAGTACCGCCACGGCCCGATCAGCATCGCCGGGCCAGGGCGCGTCACCTGGATGCTCGGCACCGCCCCCGAGGGCCTCGCCGACGACGTACGGAAGGCGGGCGGCACCTTCGTCGCCGCCGACGCCGACCCGATGGCCGAGCTCGTACGGGTGCAGCGGGTCGCGGTGGCCCGCGCGCACGCCCGGGGACTGGACCCCGACCAGCCGCTTCACCTGACCCGATCTGTGATCCTGTCTTCATGAGCATCACACTCGCCGACGCCCGCGTCGTGACCCCCGACGGTGTACACGAGGGCTGGATCACCATCGAGGACGGACGCTTCACCCACATCGGCCAGGGCCAGGCGCCCCGTGACGGGCACAGCCTGGCGGGCCGGTACGTGCTCCCCGGCTTCGTCGACATCCACACCCACGGCGGAGCCGGGGGATCCTTCCCCTCCGGCGACCAGGAGGAGGCGCGGCGGGTCGCGGCCTTCCACGCCGGCCACGGCACCACGACGCTCATGGCGAGCCTGGTCACCGCGTCGCTCGCGGACCTCGCCCGTGCCACCGCCGCGCTGGCCGAGCTGTGCGACGACGGACTGCTGGCCGGGATCCACTTCGAGGGTCCCTACATCGCGCGGTCACGCTGCGGGGCGCACGACCCCACCCTGCTCCGCGATCCCTCCCCCGGCGAGCTGTCAGACCTGCTGAAGGCCGGACGCGGGCACGTGCGGATGCTCACCATCGCCCCCGAGCTGCCGGGCGGACTCGGCACCGTCCGTGCCGCCGTCTCCGAGGGCGTCATCGCGGCCCTCGGCCACAGCGACGCCACGTACGAGCAGGCCGTCGCGGGCATCGAGGCGGGCTGCACGGTCGCCACCCACCTCTACAACGCCCTGCCCCCGCTGCACCACCGCGAGCCCGGGCCGATGGCCGCGCTGCTGGAGGACGAGCGCGTGACGATCGAGCTGATCAACGACGGGGTCCACGTCCACCCGGCGATGATGCGGCTCGCGGGCACGTTCGCGGGCACGGGCCGCACGGCACTGATCACGGACGCGATGGCCGCCGCCGGCATGGGCGACGGGACCTACCGGCTCGGCTCCATGGAGGTGGAGGTGTCGGACGGCGCCGCCCGGCTCGTGGAGAACGGCACCATCGCGGGCAGCACCCTGACCATGGACGTCGCCTTCAGGCGTGCGGTCCAGGAGGTCGGCCTGTCCGTGGCCGAGGCCTCCGAGATGGCGTCGCTCACTCCCGCCCGCGTCCTCGGCGTGGACGGCCGCGCCGGCTCGATCTCCGTCGGCAAGGACGCCGACCTCGTCGTGCTCGACGACGACCTCACCCTCCACAGCGTCATGCGCCACGGCGGCTGGCTCACCTCCCCATGACCCCGCCCGAAGCGCCCCACCATCCCGTCCGTTCCCCCGGCGGAGACTCCCGGACGGTTCGTGGCGCGCCCGCATGCCGTACCACCGAGATCGGAGACGAGCCGTGCCCCTCGTGACCACCGGCGACGTCATCCGTCAGGCCCCTTCGGGCGTGGGCGCCTTCAACGTGATCCAGCTTGAGCACGCCGAGGCCATCGTCACCGGGGCCGAGGCGGCGAGCGCTCCCGTGGTGCTGCAGATCAGCGAGAACTGCGTCCGCTACCACGGGGCGCTGAAGCCGCTCGCGGTCGCGTGCCTCGCCATCGCCGAGACCTCGGCCGTTCCCGTGGCCGTCCACCTGGACCACGCCACCTGCCGCGCCCTCGTCGAGGAGGCCGTACGCCTGGGCATCGGATCGGTGATGTTCGACGCGTCCGCGCTGCCGGACGCCGCGAACGTGACGGCGACGGCCGAGGTGGCGGCCTGGTGCCATGAGCGCCAGGTCTGGGTCGAGGCGGAGCTGGGCGAGATCGGCGGCAAGGACGGCGTGCACGCGCCGGGCGTGCGCACCAAGCCGGGGGAAGCGGTGTCCTACGTCGCGGCGACCGGAGTGGACGCCCTCGCCGTCGCGGTGGGCAGCTCCCACGCCATGACCACCAGGGACGCCGTGCTCGACCTGACGCTGATCGGCGAGCTCCGCGAGGCGGTGCCGGTGCCCCTGGTGCTCCACGGCTCCTCAGGCGTGCCGGACGACACGCTGCGCGAAGCCGTGCGGCACGGCATGAAGAAGATCAATATCGCGACAGGCCTGAACAAGGCCTTCACCGGGGCCGTACGGGACCGCCTGGCCGCCGACCCCACCGCCGTCGACTCCCGCAGGTACTTCACCAGCGCCCGCGAAGCCGTCGCCCACGAGGTCACCCACCTCCTGAAACTCCTCACCACCTCCTGAGCCCACCCCCGTGACGGCCGCGACCCTCTGAACGCCTCTCCTTGTGACGGCTGGGTCAGGGGAGGCGAGCAGGCGCCACCCTTCCCCGGCGAACAGGGCCTTCCCATGCGACTCGGCGGAGACGCGAAAGGGTCCTTCCCCCGGGTGGTTCGCCCGGGGGAAGGACCCCTGCTCAGCGTCAGTGGACGTGGGGTGCGACGACGACCTCGACGCGCTGGAACTCCTTGAGGTCGGAGTAGCCCGCCGTGGCCATCGTGCGCCGCAACGCGCCCATCAGGTTCATCGAGCCGTCGGCGACGCTGGACGGGCCGTGGAGGATCTGCTCCATGGTGCCGATCGTGCCGACCTCCACGCGGGCGCCTCGCGGCAGCTCGCCGTGGTGGGCCTCGGAGCCCCAGTGGTGACCCCGCCCCGGAGCCTCGGCGGCGCGGGCCAGCGGGGAGCCGACCATGACGGCGTCTGAGCCGCAGGCGATGGCCTTGGCGATGTCGCCGGAGCTGGTCATGCCGCCGTCGGCGATCACGTGGACATACCGGCCGCCGGACTCGTCGAGGTAGTCGCGGCGGGCGGCGGCGACGTCGCCGATCGCGGTGGCCATCGGCACCGCCACGCCCAGCACGGTGCGCGTGGTGTGGCCGGAGCCGCCGCCGAAGCCCACCAGGACGCCCGCCGCGCCTGTGCGCATCAGGTGGAGGGCCGCGGTGTACGTCGCGCAGCCGCCGACGATGACCGGGACGTCGAGCTCGTAGATGAACTGCTTGAGGTTGAGCGGCTCCGCCCGGCCGGAGACGTGCTCGGCGGAGACCGTGGTGCCCCGGATGACGAAGATGTCGACCCCGGCGTCGATCACGGCCTTGTAGTGCTGCGCGGTGCGCTGGGGCGACAGCCGCGCGGCGGTCGTCACACCGGCGGACCTGATCTCCTCGATGCGGCGCCCGATGAGCTCGTCGCTGATCGGCGCGGCGTAGATCTCCTGAAGCCGCCTGGTGGCGGCCTCTCCACGCAGCTCGGCGACCTCCGACAGCAGGGAGGCGGGGTCGTCGTAACGGGTCCAGAGCCCTTCGAGGTCGAGCACGGCGAGGCCGCCGAGACGCCCGATCTCGATGGCCGTCTTGGGCGAGACGACGCTGTCCATGGGGCTCACCACCACGGGCAGGTCGAAGCGGTAGGCGTCGATCTGCCAGGCGATCGAGACCTCCTCGGGGTCGCGGGTGCGCCGGGACGGCACGATGCCGATCTCGTCCAGCGCGTAGCCCCGGCGCCCGCTCTTGCCACGCCCGATCTCTACCTGAGTCATGCTCTTGTCGTTCCCGTCACTCGGAGAAGCCGCTTCGCTCGTAGGTCCTTACCCGCACGGGTCGCGATGTCGCCGCCGGGCGTCGCCCGGCCGCTCCATCAGCGGCCGTGGTAGTTGGGCGCCTCGACCGTCATCTGGATGTCATGGGGGTGGCTCTCTTTGAGACCGGCGGAGGTGATCGGCATCAGCATGCCGTTCTCGTGGAGCTCGTCGATGGTGCGGGAACCGGTGTACCACATGCCCTGGCGCAGGCCGCCGACGAGCTGGTGGGCCACGGCGGCGACCGGGCCGCGGTAGGGCACCTGGCCCTCGATGCCCTCGGGGATGAACTTGTCCTCGCTGGTCACGCCCTCCTGGGAGTAGCGGTCCTTGCTGTAGGAACCGCCGCGCTCCCGGTTGCGCACGGCGCCGAGCGAGCCCATGCCCCGGTAGGACTTGAACTGCTTGCCGTTGATGAAGATCAGCTCACCGGGCGACTCCTCGCAGCCGGCGAGCAGCGAGCCCAGCATCACGGTGTTCGCCCCGGCGGTGAGGGCCTTGACGATGTCGCCGGAGTACTGCAGGCCACCGTCGCCGATCACCGGGACCCCCGCGGGGGCGCAGGCCAGCGACGCCTCGTGGATGGCCGTGACCTGCGGGGCGCCGACCCCGGCCACGACGCGGGTGGTGCAGATGGAGCCGGGGCCCACCCCGACCTTGACGGCGTCGGCTCCGGCGTCGATGAGCGCCTGGGCGCCCGCCCGCGTGGCGACGTTGCCCGCGATGACGTCGACCCGGCCGTTGGCCTTGATCTTGGCGACCATGTCGCAGACCCCGCGCGAGTGGCCGTGGGCGGTGTCGACGATGATCACGTCGACCCCCGCCTCGATCAGCGCCATCGCCCGCTGCTCGGCGTCGCCGGCGACGCCCACCGCCGCCCCGACCACCAACCGGCCGTCGGCGTCCTTGGTAGCAAGGGGATATTGCTCGCTCTTGGTGAAGTCTTTGACGGTGATGAGGCCGCGCAGCCTGCCCTCGGCGTCGACGAGGGGAAGTTTCTCCACCTTGTTGTGGCGCAGCAGCCGGAACGCCTCGTCGCGGGACACCCCCACGGGGGCGGTGACGAGGGGCATCGGGGTCATGACATCGCGGACCCGGACGCTCTGGTCGGTCTCGAAGCGCATGTCGCGGTTGGTCACGATGCCGACCAGCACACCGCCCCGGTCGGTGACCGGCACACCAGAAATGCGATATTTCCCACACAGGATCTCGACGTCGGCCAGCGTGTCGTCGGGCGAGCACGTCACCGGGTTGGTGACCATGCCGGCCTCTGAACGCTTCACCAGATCGGCCTGCTGGGCCTGGTCGTCGATGGACAGGTTACGGTGCAGGATGCCGATGCCGCCCTGGCGCGCCATGGCCACGGCCATGCGCGCCTCGGTCACGGTGTCCATGGCGGCGGAAACCAGGGGAATGCGCAGATTTATCGACCTGGACAGGCGAGTGGTGGTGTCGGCGTCGCCCGGCTGCAGGTCCGAATACGCGGGAACCAGGAGCACGTCGTCGAACGTGAGCCCGGGTTCGGTGAACTTGGCCATCTGCAACCCTCCTGCCATGGCGCTCTCAAGGTGGGGAAAGGCGCCGGCCCCCTTGGCCCAGTTTAGTGTCCCGCCACTGACCGGCTCTGCGGCTCCTGCGGACGACCTGGCGCCCCTCTTTGGATCACTGCTTCCCAAGCACTTGCCCTCATCAGGGTAGGTGAGGGTCATAAGGTGGAATGCGTGCTGGAAGACGTCCCTCGCGACCCCTTCGCGGAAGACCCTGACGACCCTGCCGCGGCGCTGGGTGAGCTCGACGACTCCGAGCCGCTGACCTTGGCCGAGCGCGACGAGGCGCTCACCGACCTCGCCGATGTGGAGGTCTTCCGGTCGTTACTGGAGCCACAGGGGGTCCTCGGGCTCGTGCTCGACTGCCCGGAGTGCGGCGAACAGCATTACTTCGACTGGGATCTACTCCGCGGAAACCTCCGGCAGATGATCGACCACGGGCGGCCTCAGGTCCACGAGCCCGCCTTCGAGCCCGACCCCGCCGACTACGTCAGCTGGGAGTACGCGAGGGGCTACGTGGACGGCGTGATCGACACCGAGGAGAGCCACTGATCGACGTCGTCGGTCAGAGCGCGCAGCAGGCCCACCGCGGCGTCCTCGTGCTCGCCGACCGGATCACGGCGGGCGAGCGCGTCGATGAGCGCGTCGGTCCTGAGCACGTCGGGATCCGTCTCGGACCCGCGTTTTCGGACCGAACGCGCCGGATGGACAGCGGTCAAGCTATCGACTCCATGTCGGCCATCGCCCGAAGCCTGGCCAGCGCCCGATGCTGGGCGACGCGAACCGCACCTGGTGACATACCGAGTACGTTACCCGTCTCCTCGGCGGACAGTCCTGACACGACCCGCAAGATGATCAGCTCTCGCTGGTTCTCAGGGAGGCGTGACAGCAGCGCGCGGGCGTGCTCTGCCTCGATGTAGCGCACCACGGTCTCCTCCGGCCCCGGCCCCTGGTCGGGTCCGTCCGGCAGATCCTGGGTGGGCACGGCCGAGCGCACCGAGCTGCGGAGCGCGTCCGCGACCTTGTGCGAGGCGATGCCGAAGACGAACGAGGCGAACGGGCGGCCCATGTCGCGGTAGCGCGGCAGCGCGGCCAGCACCGCGATGCACACCTCCTGGGCCACGTCGTCGGCGATGTGGTAATGACCGGAAACCCGGCCAAGTCGGGCACGGCAATAGCGAACCACCATCGGGCGCAACTGGCCCAGCAGCGATTCGATCGCGGTGCGATCCCCCTGTACGGCAAGGCTCGTCAGATCCCTGAGGTCGGACTCGTCCGATCTCGTCGCAAGCCTTACCCCAGTTTTGGCGTCGGCGACGCGTCCCTCGGTCACGTTAGGCATGATGCCCGCCACGATCGCGCATGTCGTCATAGTGAACGGATACGGATTGGTCACATTGACGCGACGATAACGGCGAGTAATCAAATGAACACAGTAGTGTTTGTATATTTCACTCTCGAAGGGAATTCGGAGGATATTTGTTAGATGTCACGGCAGCTCGGAGGGCGCGCAGCGCGGTCTGCCGGACGCCCCAGTCGCGTGATCGGTTTACCAGGCGGTCAAATGACGGGGGCCTAAATCGATTCAACAAAAAAGTACGGCCCGCGCCTCCATGAGGCGCGGGCCGTACTTCGGGCCGAATGATCGGGTTCAGTGGCCGTGTCCGTGGCCGTGACCCTGCCCCCCGGCGGCGGGGGCCTCCTCCTCGGGCTTGTCGACCACGAGGACCTCGGTCGTGAGCAGCATGCCGGCGATGGAAGCGGCGTTCTGCACGGCCGAGCGGGTGACCTTGACCGGGTCGATGACGCCCTGCGCGATCAGGTCGCCGTAGTCGCCGGTCGCGGCGTTGAGGCCGTGGCCGGCGGGCAGCTCGCCGATCTTCGCGGTGACGACGTAGCCCTCGTGGCCCGCGTTCTCGGCGATCCAGCGGGCCGGCTCGACGAGCGACCGGCGGACGATGGCGACACCGGTCGCCTCGTCACCGGTGAGGCCGAGGTCGTCCAGGTCCTTCGACAGGTGCACGAGCGCGGAGCCACCGCCGGAGACGATGCCCTCCTCGATCGCGGCGCGCGTCGCGGAGATGGCGTCCTCAAGACGGTGCTTCTTCTCCTTGAGCTCCACCTCGGTGGCCGCGCCGACGCGGAGGATGCAGATGCCACCGGACAGCTTGGCGAGGCGCTCCTGGAGCTTCTCGCGGTCCCAGTCGGAGTCGGTCTGCTCGATCGCGTGCTGGATCTCGCGGACGCGGTCCTGGACCGCCTGCGGGTCGCCGGCGCCGTCGACGATGGTCGTGGCGTCCTTGGTGACCACGATGCGGCGGGCGGTGCCCAGCACTTCGAGGCCGGCGTTGTCGAGCTTGAGGCCGAGCTCCTCGGAGATCAGCTGGCCACCGGTCAGGATCGCGATGTCCTGCAGCATGGCCTTGCGGCGGTCACCGAAGCCGGGAGCCTTGACGGCGACCGAGGTGAACGTGCCGCGGATCTTGTTGGTGACCAGGACGGCCAGGGCCTCGCCCTCGACGTCCTCCGCCACCACGAAGAGCGGCTTCTTGGTCTGGGCGACCTTCTCAAGCAGGGGGAGGAACTCCGCGATAGAGGAGATCTTGCCCTGGTTCAGCAGGACGTAGGCGTCCTCGAGGACCGCCTCCATGCGCTCGGGGTCCGTCACCATGTACGGCGACAGGTAGCCCTTGTCGAACTGGAGTCCTTCGGTGAACTCCAGCTCAAGGCCCATGGTGTTGGACTCTTCGACGGTGATGACGCCGTCCTTGCCCACCTTGTCGAACGCCTCGGCGATCAGCTCGCCGATCTTGGCGTCCTGGGCGGAGATCGTCGCTACGTTGGCGATCTCCTTCTTGTCCTCGACGGGACGGGCGAGCTCCAGCAGGCGGTCGCTGACCGCGCGGGCGGCCAGGTCGATGCCGCGCTTGAGCGACAGCGGCGAGGCGCCGGCGGCGACGTTGCGCAGGCCCTCGCGGACCATCGCCTGGGCGAGCACGGTCGCGGTGGTGGTGCCGTCACCGGCGACGTCGTTGGTCTTGGTGGCGACTTCCTTGGCGAGCTGCGCGCCGAGGTTCTCGTACGGCCGCTCCAGCTCCACCTCACGGGCGATGGTCACACCGTCGTTGGTGATGGTGGGCGCACCGAACTTCTTGTCGATGACGACGTTCCGGCCGCGCGGCCCGAGGGTCACCTTGACGGCGTCCGCGAGAGCGTTCACGCCACGCTCAAGAGCGCGACGCGCGTCCTCCTCGAACTCCAGGGTCTTCGGCATTTAAGGTCCTCTCAGCATCAGAGCCCCGGGCCTTCAGCCGAAGCGCCCGGGGCTTGACACGCATTTTTTGTAAGGCTCCGTACTGATGGTCGCTTGCGCGCCCGGGGCTTTACTTCTCGATGATCGCGAGAACGTCACGGGCGGAGAGAACGAGGTACTCCTCGCCGCCGTACTTGACCTCGGTACCGCCGTACTTGCTGTAGAGGACGATGTCCCCTTCCTTGACGTCGAGCGGAATCCGCTTCTCGCCGTCTTCGTCCCAGTTGCCGGGGCCCACCGCGAGGACCTTGCCCTCCTGCGGCTTCTCCTTGGCGGTGTCTGGGATGACCAGACCGGAAGCGGTCGTCTGCTCGGCTTCAAGCGGCTGGACCACAATGCGGTCGCCGAGCGGCTTAACGGGAACCTTGGTGGCGGTCGTCACGATCGGACCTCCCCTTCAGATTGTGTTGATGAGCTGAAGAGGCGACCAGCGGCCTGCCGTCGCGGGTGTCAGACCTGCCTCGTCGCATTTTTGACTTGGCACTCTCACTAGGCGAGTGCCAACACTGAACAGTATGCAAGGCCGCCGACTCAGTCAACACGGACAGGCCGTCCCTGGTCAGTCCGGTTCCGATACCTGCCCCGGCCGATGTGCGGCTCGCCCGAAATGTCCGCCTGAGCGCCGGGTCCGCCAGGTTACCGGCTCCTTCCCTGGGACCTCCCGGCACGCGGTAGCGTCGGGAGACGTGGACCTCGACGCCTTCCGCGAATTGCTGACCACACGCGGGCAGAAGGCCCTCGGCGACGCCGTGGAGGCGGTGGCCGGCGGCGCCGACCCGGTCCTGGCCGCGAGCCGCCTCAGGAAGACCTACGACGCCTCGCTGACCTCGGCCGCGCTCACGCAGGCGCGGCTGCGGGCGCGCGGCGCCGTCAAGTTCGGCCCCGACGCGGCCCGCATGTACTTCACCCCCGACGGCCTGGAGCAGGCGACCCGCGCCGAGGTGGCCGCCCACCGCGCCCGCAGGCTGCCGCCCGGCACACGGGTGGCCGACGCCTGCTGCGGCATCGGCGGCGACCTGATCGCCATGGCACGCGCCGGCTGCGAGGTCGACGCCGTCGACCTCGATCCGCTCACCGTGGAGGTGGCGCGGGCCAACGCCGTCGCGCTGGAGCTCGGCGACCACGTCACGGTGCGTACGGCCGACGCCGCCGAGGTCGAGCCGGAGGCCTACGACGTGCTGTTCGCCGACCCGGCCAGGAGGTCCGCCAGCAGGCGCGTGTTCGACCCCATGGCGTACTCCCCGCCGTGGCCGGCGGTCCTCGGCCTTCAGGCACGGGCACGGGCCGCGTGCCTGAAGGTCGCGCCCGGCATCCCGTACGAGCTGATCCCGCCGGGCGCGGAGGCCGAGTGGGTCTCCTACCGGGGCGAGGTCAAGGAGGCCGTCCTGTGGACCGGCGCCCTCGCCCAGCCGCAGGCGGAGGAGCTCGGCCGAAGGGCGACGATGCTGCCTTCCGGCGAGACGCTGACCCCCGACCTGTCCCTCGGGCAGGCCGAGCAGGGGCCGGTGGCCAGATACCTTTACGAGCCGGACGGCGCCGCGATCAGGTCGCACCTGGTGGCCGAGGTGGCGGCGCTGGTGAACGGCCACCTGCTCGACCCGCAGATCGCCTACATCACCGGCGACACCGCCGCCGTCACGCCGTGGGCCTCACGGTACGAGGTCCTGGAGACGATGCCGTTCTCGCTCAAAAGGCTGCGCGCGGCCCTTCGCGAGCGCCGCATCGGCGCGGTGACCCTCAAGAAGCGCGGCTCCGCCGTCGACCTGGAACGCCTGCGTAAGGATTTGCGCCTTTCTGGTGATAAATCGTGCGTCGTGGCTCTTACCCGCATCGGCGAGCGTCCTTTCGCACTTGTTTGCCAACCCGCCTGACCTGCATAAACGACTATTCCAGGGCAATCCACGATTATCACGAAGTTTTAAAGTCGGCCCCGAAATTCGCCTGACGAGCGACTACAGTTGGCCAGCGCGGGATTTTCGCCTGATCGATGGCTGACCCGCCTTATTCGTCACGCCAGACAACCGGACCAATCCCACCGCAGTGCGGCCGGCCGCCCGCGAGTGAAGGAGCTTTCGGTGGATCACTCCAACCACACCCTCCTCCAGGCGGGAAGCCAGACCGCCATCTCCGACCGGATGCGCGAGCTCCTGGCGAGGGCGGCCCAGGACCATGTGTACGAGCAGCGCACCCAGGGCGCGGTGCTCGACGAGATCCGTCAGCGGCTCGAAGGCATGGAGTGGTTGCTGCGCGAGGTCCGTGAGCGCGAGCTGGGCGGCCTGAGCGGCGCCCTTGAGACCGTCGGCGGCCAGCTCGGTGAGCTGGCGACCCGGCCTCCGGCGTGGGCCGAGGGCCTGGCCCAGCACGTGGAGGTCGTGCGTGACCGCGTCGACGGGGTGGGCGACCGCGTGGCCGTCATCGTCGACCGCATCGACTCGGTGAGCGAGCGCGTCAGGCCCGTCGCCGAGCTGCCCGGCCTGCTGAACGACCTCGGCACGGTGCGCGAGGGCGTCGCGGAGTCCCTGAAGCGCCTGCAGGCGCTGCTCGACGGCGGCCACGGCGTGCCCGAGCGCATGGCCGAGCTGAGCGGACGCCTCGGCCGGCTCACCGCCGGCATGGAGGCGGCGGGCGGCCGCTTCACCCGGGTCGACAAGGCGCTGCTCGACCTCACGCAGCGCACAGAGCGGCTCGAAGGCGGCGTTCTCGACCTCAGCGAGGCCCTTGAGGAGACGCTCGCATCGGCGATCGAGCGGCTCACCGGCTCCGTCGACCAGCTGGCCGGCAAGGTCGACGGCATGACGGCTCAGCTGGCCGACGCCGAGACGCGGCTCTCCGACCGCCTCGACGGTGCCGGCGGCCTGCTCGCGGGCTTCGACGGCCGCCTGGAGGGCGTCGAGGGCCATCTGGCGGGTTTCGCGGCGCGGTTCGACTGTGTGGAGGGTCACCTCGGGGAGCTGAGGGGACGCGCCGACAGCGTGGACGGCCGATTCGACAGCGTCGACAGCCACATCGGGGCCGTGGAGGGGCGGCTGGAGACGGTCGACGTCCGGCTCCAGAGCATCGACGGGCGCGTCGAGACCGCCGACTCCCGCCTCGCCGGCGTCGACGGCCGCCTGGCCGGGCTCGACCAGCGGCTCACCGACGTCGGCGACCGCCTCACCGCACAGGATCAGCGCTTCACCACGCTCGGCGAGAGCTTCGAGGGCGTCAACGAGCGGCTGGAGATGGTCGACGACCGCGTGGAGGCCGTCAACCAGCGCGTCGGCCAGCTCCCCGGCCTGCTGGAGGTGGGCGAGGTCCACAAGCGCGTCGGCGAGCTGCTCAGCGCCCAGGGCGACGACCAGGGCAAGCGGCTCGACGCGATCGACAAGCGCCTGACCGAGGCCGCCACCGCCCTGCCGCCCATGGCCGAGCTCATGGACCTCATGCGGGCACGTCCCGATCGCGCCCAGCTCGCGGAGACCGTCGACGAGGTCATCCAGCCCACGCACAACGACCTGACCCGCAGGCTGGGCGCCCTGGAGGAGACCATGCTGGCCCTCGCGGAGGCCCTGCTCCGTCCCACCCGCACCCCCAAGGACTGACCCGGGCCCTCGGGCCCTCACATGTGGACGGCCGTCACCTCACATGTGGACGGCGGTCACCGGAAGGGACGAGTCGGCGGGGATGTCGAGCCGCGACGGGCTCACTCCCGAGGCCACCAGCTCCGACCCGAGGGCCGCGATCATCGCGCCGTTGTCGGTGCACAGCCCCGGCCGGGGCACGCGCAGACGCACCCCCGCGGCGTCGCACCGCTCCTGGGCCAGGGCGCGCAGCCGGGAGTTGGCGGCCACCCCGCCCCCGATGAGCAGGTCCTTCACGTCGTACTGCCGGCAGGCCTGGATCGCCTTGCGCGTGAGCACGTCCACGACGGCCTCCTGGAAGGACGCGGCCACATCGGCGACCGGGACGGGCTCACCGGCACGCTCCCTGGCCTCCACCCAGCGCGCGACGGCGGTCTTCAGCCCCGAGAACGAGAAGTCCAGCGTGCCGTCGTCGTACTTCCCGCGCGGGAAGGCCACGGCCGTGCCCGAGCCCTCGGCGGCGGCGCGGTCGATGTGGGGGCCGCCGGGGAACGGCAGTCCGAGCACCCTGGCCACCTTGTCGAACGCCTCGCCCGCCGCGTCGTCCACGGTGGAGCCGAGGGAGATGACGTCCTTGGCCACGTCGGGCACGAGCAGCAGCGACGAGTGGCCGCCCGAGACGAGCATCGCGATCGACGGCTTGGGCAGCGGGCCGTGCTCCAGTTGGTCCACCGCGACGTGGGCGGCCAGGTGGTTGACGCCGTACAGCGGCACCCCGATGCCCATGGCGTACGCCTTGGCGGCGGCGACGCCCACCAGCAGCGCGCCCGCGAGGCCGGGACCGGCGGTGACCGCCACCGCGTCGATGTCGGAGAAACGCAGCCCCGCCTGTTCGAGCGCGCGCTCGACGGTCGGGGTCATGGCCTCGAGGTGGGCCCGTGAGGCCACCTCGGGCACGACGCCGCCGTACCGCGCGTGCTCCTCGACGCTGGAGGCGACGGTGTTCGCGAGCAGGGTGTGGCCCCTGACGATGCCGACCCCGGTCTCGTCACACGAGGTCTCGATGCCCAGGACCAGGGGTTCGTCAGACATTCCCGCCCTCCAGCTTCCTCATCATCATGATCGCGTCTGTTCCGTCGTCGTAGTAGTCGCGGCGCACGCCCACCGGCTCGAACCCGAAGCGTTCGTACATGGCCTGCGCGGGCGGGTTGTCGGCGCGGACCTCCAGGAACACCGCCGTCGCCCCCCGGCGCCGGGCCTCGGTGAGCAGTTCCTTCAGCATCGCGCTGCCGACGCCCGCACGCTGCATGGCCGCGCTCACGGCGATCGTCTGGACGTCGGCCTGGTCGCCCGCCGCCGCCAGCCCGGCGTACCCGACGATGTGCCCGCCCGCGACGGCGACGATGTAGTGGCGGGTGCGCGGCTGGTCGGCCAGCTCGCCCCGCAGCATGCCCTCGCTCCACGCGTCGAACGGGAACGTCGAGCGCTCGATCACCATGACCGCGGGAAGATCGGCTTCCGTCATCTGCCGCAGCGTGGCGGCGGTCACGCGGTCACCTTCTTCGGCGGGCCTGGCACCCGGGCGTCCGGCCGGCGAAGGTAGATCGGGCTCGGCGAGGTGAGCACCGTGTCCTCGCCTCCCGAGACGAGCCGCTCGGCGGCGAGCGCGGCCAGAGCTCCGGCGAGCGGGTAGTCGGGAGCGCCCTCCACCAGCCGTCTCTCGCCCAGGATCTCGGCGTACATGCGGGCGCCCGCCCCCACCAGGGGCAGCTCGCCGGGCACGTCGGCGGGCCGGTCGACCGAGGGGCCGTCGAGGCGCGTGCGCATGTCGGCGTAGCTCGCCCAGAAGACCTCCTTGCGCCGCGCGTCGGTGGCGGCGACGAAGGGCCCGGTGAGACCGCTCGCGTAGGCGACCGCGTCCAGCGTGCACACCCCGTACGCCGGGGCGCCCGTCGTGGACGACAGCGCCTGGGCGGTCATCAACCCGACGCGCAGGCCGGTGTACGGCCCGGGGCCCGAACCGGCGACGATCGCGGTGACGTCGCCCAGTGCGACGCCCGCCTCGCGCAGGACCTCCTGTATGGAGGGAACGAGCAGCTCACCGTGGCGGCGAGCGTCGATCGTCGTCGACTCGGCGAGCAGGCGGTCACCGTCGTGGAGAGCCGCGGTGACGGCCGGGGTTGCGGTATCGAAGGCCAAGACCAGCACAAATGTCAAGCCTAGCCGTGTTTCCCGGCGCTCGCTCCGCTCCCTCGGCTTGGGGGCTCGCCCCGGCGGTGTCCTCGTCCCTCGCAAGCGCGCGTTCCCCGGTCGGGCCACCGTCGCGCCCTCGCGCTACCCGCGGGCGCTCATGTCCGGCTCACGCGGCCAGGCGAGAGGCGTAGACGATGATGTTGTCCAGGTACTCGTGGGTCTTCCTGTCGAAGACCCCGCCGCAGGTGACCAGGCGCAGGCCGTCCTCGACGTACACGCGCTCGGCGGGGAAGCGGTCCTTGGCGACCTGCTCGATCGAGTCGACCTTGTACTGCGCGACCTTGCCGTCGCTGCGGAGGATCTTGACGACGGCGCCCTTCTTGACCTCGCGCAGGCGGTAGAACACCGCGGGCGCGGTCTTGGTGTCCACGTGCCCGATGATCACCGAGGCGCCGGAGTCTCCGGGCACCACGCTCTGGTCGAACCATCCCGCCGTCGCGGGCTTCTCGAACGGGGGCAGCTCGACCTCCCCGTCGCCGCTGAGCCCGAGCTTCATCAGCGGGGCCTTCAGGTTCAGCGACGGGATGTCGAGCCGCTTGGGGACCGCGGTCGTGGCCTGCGGGGGCGAGGCGTCGCGCTCACGGCCGGTGAGCGCGAACATGATCGTGCCGGTGACGCACCCGGCCACCGCGATCTTGAGCCACTTGGGGGAATCAGCCATCGGGGGAACGCCTGCTCGAAGGTCAGCCGGCCTTCGACCTGCGCCTGGCCACCGCGATGCCGCCCCCGAGGGCCGCCAGGAGCGCCACGACCGTCACTCCGGTGGGAATTCCCGTGGGCTCGTCGGCGGGCCCACCGGCCGCCGTGCCGCCGCCGCCGGCCCTCGGTGCCCGGGTCGGCACGGCGCGGGTCCTGGTCGGGGTGGCTGTGGGCCTGGCGGTGAGCGTCAGCGTGGCCCTGCCGATGTCGTTCGTGCCCTCGCACTTGACCTCGACCTGGTAGCGGCCGGTCTTGGCGTCCTCGTCGACGAGGGCGAAGCCGTGGACCTCGGGCAGGGGCGCGGTGGTGGTCACCGGGGTCGAGGACGCGGCGGGAGTGGCCGGCGGAGGCTGGGTCAGGGTGACGACGCCCGTGAACGAGTCGGAGCGGGCCGTCGCCCGGTAGTCGGTGCCGCCCTGGGGCACGGGGCAGAAGGCCCGCACGCGGACCGACCTCGTAGCCCCGCCCTGGACCTTGTCAGGGATGAGCTGGACACGGATGTCCTGACGGCTCATCGAGGGTGCCGGTGTGGGCGCCGACGCGCCGGTCTGCGCCTCGGCCGTACACCCGACACCGCCTAAGAGAAGGAATGCTCCAGCAACCGCGCCTCGCCCGACCCTGTGCACCGTCGCACTCCACTTCACCGTACGATCCGACCCCGCCCGACACGACCACGCCAAGGTGTTACTCCACCTGCATACCCAGAAAAATCAGGCCAATCCATTACAACGATCTTCATTCCGATGATCCATAGCAATGGAGGCATGCGTCAAGGCTGGTTAGAGTACCGGTCTAGATCACGAAAAAGCGGTCAATCGGAAGAGCCGGGCAGATCACTCCATCGGCGGCCGACGCCGCGGAGCCGTACGAGGCGCTCCTCGCCCGTGTCGCCGCGCTCGATGGAGATCTCCAGCCGGTCGTCGGCCAGGCCCTCCACCAGCCCCTCGCCCCACTCGACCACGGTCACCGAGTCGTCCAGAGAGGCGTCGAGGTCGAGGTCGTCGACCTCAAGCGCCCCGCCGAGACGGTAGGCGTCCGCGTGGACAAGCGCGGGACCGCCGGTCAGCGACGGGTGGACCCGGGCGATCACGAACGTCGGCGAGGTGATGGGGCCGCGGACCTTCAGTCCCTCGGCGACGCCCTGCACGAGCGTGGTCTTGCCGGCGCCCAGCGGGCCTGACAGCACCACGAGGTCACCGGGAACGAGCAGCCGCGCGAGCTCCTCGCCCAGCGACCACATGTCCTCGGTCGTGGACACCCGCCTCATGAGGCCTCCCCCTCCGCGCTCACGTCCATGCTCCGGATGTCCTCCGGCGGGCCGCCTGCCTTCGGCAGGCTCTTCACGGGACCACCCGCGTCCCGAACCCTCTTGAGCAGCTCGGCGATCACCTCGTTCACGGCCTCGGGCTGCTCCAGCAGCACCAGGTGGGAGGTGCCCGGGATCTCCGTGAGACGGGCGGAGGGCAGGCCCGCATTGATCGACTTGCTGTGGTCGGGCGGCGTCAGCCAGTCCTTCTCGCCGACGATGATCTCGGTCGGCACCTTGTCGAGCACGTCGAGGGCGGCGAGCTTGTCGTGCGACATCAGCGCCGGGTAGAAGTCGGCGATCACGTCCGTCGGCGTGGAGCGGATCATCGACTCGGCGAAGTCCACCACCGTGGGGCTCACGTTGGACGGGTCGCCGAAGCCGAGATAGCGCAGCGCCAGGAAGGACACGTCGTTGCCCGCCTGCCTGCCCCGGTCGATCAGCGCCGCGCGGCGGCCGAGCACCGACACCGCCGGAGTCGCCGCCCAGTGGACGACCTTGGAGATCAGGGCCGGGAGGCCCAGCGTCAGCTCGGCCAGCTTGCCGGCGGAGGTCGAGATGAGGGCGACGCCGCGGACCTTGTCGCCGAACAGCTCGGGGTGGCTGTCGGCCAGCGCCATGACGGTCATGCCGCCCATGGAGTGACCGACCAGCACGCACGGCCCCGGCACCAGCGTCTTGAGCAACTCGGCGAGGTCGGCTCCCAGACGGTCGATGGTGCAGTCCTCGGCGGGCGTGCGGGTGGAGCGCCCGTGGCACCGCTGGTCCCAGAACACCAGGCGGTAGGTGCCGCGCAGTGCGCGCCGCTGGTAGTGCCAGGAGTCGAGGTTCAGGGTGTACCCATGGCAGAACACGATGGTCAGCGGGGCGTCCTCGGGCCCGTCGACCTCCGCGTACAGCTCGACGCCGTCGGAGGTCTTGACGGTGGCCCGGCGCCCCCGCAACTCACCGAAGGGCTCGCTCACCTCAAGGTCGGGCCGCAGGCGGATGCGCCCGACGGCATACCTCTTGGCCAGGGCCGCCGCCGCCAGGGTCGCCGAAGCGGTGCCGAAGACCGCCCCTGCGATCCCGACCCTGCGCCGTGTGGACATCTACGACCTCCTCCTATCGGTAAACGCGCGGCACGCGTGAACCAATCCTGGTCACGATCTCATGAGTGATCGTGCCGAGGGAATCCGCCCACTCCTGCGCGGTGGCCTCGCCGCCGGTCCCCGGGCCGAACAGGACGACCTCGTCGCCCTCGCTCACCTGGTCGTCACCGACATCGATCATGAACTGGTCCATGCACACCCGCCCGGCGACCGTGCGCCGCCGGCCCCCGACCATGACCTCCGCCAAGTTGGCCGCCCCCCGCAGCACGCCGTCGGCGTACCCGAGCGGGACCAGGGCCAGCGTGGTCTCGCGATCGGTCGTGTAGAGGTGCCCGTAGGACACGCCCGTGCCGGCGGGGACGCGCTTCACCATCGCGATGCGGGCGCTGAGCGTCATCGCCGGCCGCAGGCCGAAGTCGCCGAGCTCGGGG
The DNA here is from genome assembly GCF_043197795.1 of Sphaerisporangium sp. NPDC049003. Lineage (NCBI taxonomy): Bacteria > Bacillati > Actinomycetota > Actinomycetes > Streptosporangiales > Streptosporangiaceae > Sphaerisporangium > Sphaerisporangium sp. NPDC049003. The sequence continues at coordinate 46,518 of NZ_JBICTU010000014.1, read as the reverse complement.
ATCGGGCTGAGCCCGTACACCGCGATGCCGGGACGGACCATGTCGTAGTGGGCCTCGGGAAGCGTCACCGTGGCCGCCGAGTTCGCGATGTGACGCAGGACGCGCGGCCCGCTCACCCCCGCCTTCTCGGCGACCGCGAGGGCCTCCTCGAACGCGGTGAGCTGGAGGCCGATCGAGGGATGCCCGGGGATGTCCGCGCACGCGAAGTGGGACCACAGCCCCACGATCTCGATCGTCCCCTCGGCCTGGGCGGCGAGCGCCCGCTCGACCAGCGCGCGCCACTCCTGGGCGGTGGCGCCCCCGCGCGAGATGCCCGTGTCGATCTTGAGATGCACGCGGGCCGTACGCTCGGCGCGGCGGGCGGAGGCGGCGATGTCGTCGACCAGCCACGTGGTCCCGGCCGAAAGCTCGACGGACGCGGCGACGGCGTCGTCCAGAGGCTCGCCGGGGGTGATGATCCACGACAGGATGGGCGCGGTCACCCCGGCGGCGCGCAGGTCGAGCGCCTCCTGGATGTAGGCCGTGCCGAGCCGGGAGGCGCCGGCCTCAAGGACGGCGCGGGCGCAGGGCACCAGGCCGTGCCCGTAGGCGTCGGCCTTCACCGCGACCATCATCTCGGCATCGGGAGCGTGCCCGCGCAGGATCGCCACGTTGTGCCTGATCGCCGAGAGATCCACCCTGGCCTGAGCAGGCGTGACGAGGGAACCGTGAATGGGGAAACTCACCCTCTCAGTCTCGCAGTCGCGTGCCGGCGCCAGGACCGGTTCACGGTCAAGCCCGTGGTGACGGCCATGACCCGGATCACACCATCGCCCGCGGCCGGAGCGTACGCATCAGGCGCCCACCGTGAGCGCCGGATCGCATCAGGCGCCCGCCGTGAGCGCGCGGATCGCGCCAGGCAGCTCCAGAGCCACGTCCAGGGCCGCGATGGGCGCCTCGCCGCCCTCGGGACCTCCCGCCGCCACCCGGGCCGCCAGACCGTGCACGTAGGCCGCGCACGAGCCGGCGTCGTAACAGCCGAGACCCGCGGCGAGGAGGGCTCCGGCGATGCCGGCGAGCACGTCGCCCGTACCGCCCGTGGCCAGCCAGGGGGTGCCCGTGAGGTTCACGCGGACCGGCCTGCCCTGCTCAGCGACCAGGGTAGTCGACCCCTTGAGCAGTACGGTCACACCCAGCTCGGCGGCGGCGCGGCGCGCGTAGTGGAACCGGCGCGCCTCGATGTCCTCCGGCGGCACCTCCAGCAGGCGGCCCAGCTCGCCGGTGTGAGGCGTGATGAGCGTGGGCGCCGAGCGCCGCAGCAGCGAGCGGTCACGCGCCGCGAGGGTCAGCCCGTCGGCGTCGACCAGCGCGGGCACGTCGTTCGCGAGCACCGATCTGGCGAGCGCGAGCGCGTCGTCGTCGGTGCCCATGCCCGGCCCGACGACCCACGCCTGGACCCGGCCGACCTCGCTCACCCCCGACTCGGGTGTGACGATCTTGGTCACCGCCTCCGGCCACCTGGCGCGCACCTGCCGGACCGCCTCCTCGGCGCTCGCGAAGCGCACCAGCCCCGCGCCCGCCCGTACGGCGCCGCCCACCGCGAGCACCGCGGCGCCGGTGAAACGGTCGCTGCCGGCGACGATGCCGACCACGCCCCTGCGGTACTTGTTCGACTCGGGATCGGGGCGCGGCAGCCGGTCGGCGACGCCGGGATCGGTGAGCGCGACCACGCCGGGGTCTGGCAGGTACGGGCCGAGCCCGATGTCCACCGTCTGGAGGCCGCCCACGTGGCTCGCCCCCGGGTCGATCAGCAGGCCCGCCTTGACGGCCCCGAAGGTGACCGTGAGGTGCGCGCGTACCGCCTCGCCCTCGACCTCGCCGGTGCTCGCGTCCACCCCGCTCGGCACGTCCACCGCGACCACGACGCCGGGAGCCTCCGCGCACATCCGGGCCAGTGTCGCGTACGGCTCACGCAGCGGCCCGGTGCCTCCGATGCCCACCAGGCCGTCCAGGACGAGATCGGCCCCGTCGAACATGTCCACGAGCGCCGGATCGGTGCGCAGGCCCTTCGCGGAGCCCTCAGGATGCGTCTCGCGCAGGTCCAGGGTCCTGCCGCCCGCGCGACGCAGCTCGGCGAGGCCTTCCTCGTGGGTCTTCTGCCCCGCGAGGACCGCGTGCACCCGCGCGCCCCTGCGGGCGAGCTGAGCCCCCGCGTACAGCGCGTCACCACCGTTGTCGCCGCTCCCGACCAGCAGCACGACGTGGGAGCCGTACACGCGGGGGAGGGCCTTCACGCAGGTCACGGCCAGCCCCGTGGCGGCGCGCCGCATGAGCGTGCCCTCGGGGACTCGCGCCATCAGCGCCCGTTCGGCCGTCCTGATCTCGTCGGACGTGTACGCGGTCAGCATCCAACCGAATCTAGCTCTCCCCGATCACCGGCGAGAAGGCCACCCGCCGTAAGCCTTCCCGCCTTCCGCGATGTGCTCGTCGGCGTTCCGCGATGTGCTAATCGGCGTTCCGCGATGAGCTCGTCAGCCTTCCGCGATGTTGTCGTCAGCCTTCCGCGATCACGTAGGCGACGGCGAATCCGCCGTCGTGGCTGAGTGACAGGTGCCATCGCCTCACGCCCAGCTCCGCCGCGACCTCGGCGGCCCGGCCGCTCACCTGGAGCCCGGGACGGCCGCCCGCGGCCGTGGTCACCTCGGCCTCCCGGTGACCGAGGCCGGGCGGAGCGCCGAGCGCCTTGGCCACCGCCTCCTTGGCGGCGAACCGCGCGGCCAGCGAGGCGACCGGAAGCCCTCTCTCGGCATCGGTGAACAGCCGATCGAGCAGCGCGGGCGTACGCTCCAGGGCCGCCTCAAGACGGGCGATGTCGACGAGGTCCACCCCGATGCCCACGATCACGGACAAGCCCTCCTCGGCGAGCCGGCGCGGGGCCCGGCGGGCGCGTGAGCTGCGGGCGGCGGCCTGTGGGTCACGGGCCCATCTTGCCCCACACCGGCCCCCCGGCGGCCGTACGCGGACCGATCAGTAGAGTTTGCGCCCATGGAGGCACCGAACCCGTATGTCGAGCTCAGCCGCGAGCAGTGGCGAGCCCTGCGAAGGAACACGCCTCTCACCCTCACGGCCGAGGAGCTGGAGGAGCTGCGCGGCGTCGAGGACCCCATCGACCTAGCCGAGGTCACCGACATCTACCTGCCGCTGACGCGCCTGCTCAACCTGCACTTCATGGGCGCGCGGCAGCGCAGCGCGGCGCTGAACACCTTCCTCGGCGACGACCAGGAGCCCCCGCCGTACATCCTCGGCATCGCGGGCAGCGTCGCGGTCGGCAAGTCGACCACGGCCCGGCTGCTGCACACCCTGCTCGCGCGCTGGCCGGAGCACCCCCGGGTCGACCTGATCACCACAGACTCCTTCCTGTACCCGAACAAGATGCTGGAGGAGCGCGGCATCACCGACCGCAAGGGGTTCCCCGAGAGCTACGACCGCCGGGCGCTGGTCCGCTTCGTCGCCGACGTGAAGGCCGGCGTCCCTGAGGTCAGCGCGCCGGTCTACAGCCACCTGGAGTACGACATCGTCCCGGGGGCCGTGCAGACCGTGCGGCGACCCGACATCCTGATCGTCGAGGGCCTGAACGTGCTGCAGCCCGCCCCTCCGGCGGCCCTGGCGGTCAACGACTACTTCGACTTCTCCATCTACGTCGACGCCAAGGTGGAGGACATCCGGGCCTGGTACGTCGAACGGTTCCACAAGCTGCGGCGCACGGCCTTCGCCGACCCGAAGTCGTACTTCACCTACATCGCCGAGCTGTCGGACGAGGAGGCGACGCGGTTCGCGAGGAACGTCTGGCGGGACGTCAACGAGCGCAACCTGATCGAGAACATCGCGCCCACGCGCGGCCGGGCGGGCCTCGTCCTGCACAAGGGCTCCACCCACGCCGTCCGACGCATCCGCCTCCGCCGCACCTGACCCTGAGTCCCTTGGTACGGCCCTCCCGCACTCGACCCTGAGCCCAGGTACGGCCTGCCGTACCTGACCCTGAGAGCCGGGGTACGGCCTCCCGCGCCCGACCCTGAGACCGGGGGTACGGCCTCCCCACCCGGCGGATGAGGGGGAATTCGTCCGTGTGAGGGAGGAACTCGGGCCGGACCCTTGGATAGTGTCCAGGCCATGACCATCCTCGCCACCGAGGGACTCACCAAACGCTTTCCCCGCGTGACGGCGCTCGACCGCCTCACCATCAGCGCGGGGTCGGGCGTCACCGGCCTGGTCGGCGCCAACGGCGCGGGGAAGTCCACCCTCATCAAGCTCCTGCTGGGCCTGCTCCCCCCGACCGAGGGAACCGCCACGGTTCTCGGCCTGAGCCCTGCCACGCAGTCCCTCGACATCCGGCGTGCCGTCGGCTACATGCCCGAGCACGACTGCCTCCCACCCGACGTTTCCGCGACCGAGTTCACGGTCCACATGGCCCAGATGTCCGGCCTGCCGCGCACCGCCGCGCGCGAACGCGCCGCCGACACCCTGCGCCACGTGGGCCTGTACGAGGAGCGCTACCGCCCCATCGGGGGGTACTCCACCGGCATGCGGCAGCGGGTCAAGCTGGCCCAGGCGCTGGTCCACGACCCGCAGTTGGTCTTCCTGGACGAGCCGACCAACGGCCTCGACCCGCAGGGCCGTGACGACATGCTCGCCCTGATCCGGCGCATCGGCACCGAGTTCGGCATCAGCGTGGTCGTCACCTCCCACCTGCTCGGCGAGCTTGAACGGGTGTGCGACAACGTCATCGTCATCGACGGGGGCCGCCTGCTCCGCTCCTCCTCCATCGAGGAGTTCACGCAGGCCACCCAGTCGATCACCGTCGAGGTCGAGGAGGGCCAGGAGGCACTCGCCGAGCGGCTCACGGCGGCGGGGCAGCGGGTCACGGCGCACGGCCGGCTACTGACGATCGACGTCAGCTCCCCCGGCACGTACGACGTCGTCCGCGACGCCGTGTGCGACCTCGATCTGAGCCTGGTCCGCCTCGAACAGGGCCGCCACCGCATCGAGGACGTCTTCCGCCAGGAGGTGTCGCATGTCTGAGCCCGTCTCCGTTCCCGCGCCGGGCGCTCCGCCGACGCCCACGGGCGTCATCCACGACATCGGGTACCGCCACTACGAGGGCCCGAGGCTCGGCCGGGGCCACGCGCTGGCCGCGCTCACCCTGCACAGCCTGCGGGGGATCTTCGGGCTCGGCCGCACCGCACGGGGCAAGATCATGCCGTTCCTGCTGGCCGGGGTCATGATGCTTCCCGCGGTCGTTTCGATCGCGGTGATGGCCCTGATCAAGCGGCAGGGGGTGTCCTATCCGTCGTACGCGGTGACGATGCAGGCGGTCCTCGCGGTCTTCCTGGCCGCCCAGTCTCCCTACCTCGTGGCCCCCGACCTGCGGTTCCGGGTGCTGCCGCTCTACCTGTCGCGGCCGACCACGACCGCCGACTACGTCGTGGCCAAGCTCGCGGCCATGGCCCTCGCGATGTTCCTGCTCATCGCCGTACCCCTGACCGTCCTGTTCGTCGGCGAGCTGCTCGTCGACCTGCCCGGTCCGCCGAACACCGGCGACTACCTCGCGGCCATGGCGACCTCCGTGATCTACGCGGTGCTCCTGGCCTCCGTCGGGGTCGTGCTCGCCTCGTTCACGCCACGGCGCGGGCTCGGCGTGGCCGCGGTCATCGCGCTCTACCTGCTGTCCTCGGCGATCTCCGCGGTGCTGGTCGGCGTGCTGATGTCGGTGAGCCGGGACGGCGCCGCCGCGTGGGCGTGGCTGATCAATCCGTTCTTCCTGGTGGACGCCGTCCAGGTCTGGCTCTTCGGCACCAACCCGAACAACGACGGCGGCTATCCCGCGGGGGCCGGCGGCCCGGTCGCCGCCGTCGCCGTGCTGGCCGTGATCGCCCTGTGCGTGACCGCCCTCGTCCTCCGCTACCGCAAGGCGGCCTCATCGTGAACATCGAACTCCGGCAGGTCTCCCGCTGGTACGGCAACGTGGTCGCCGTCAACGACGTCACGATGACGGTCGGCCCCGGCGTGACCGGCCTGCTCGGCCCGAACGGCGCCGGCAAGTCGACCCTGCTGCACATGATGGCCGGGTTCCTCGCCCCCTCCACGGGCACCGCCACGCTCGACGGCGAGCCGATCTGGCGCAACCACCAGATCTACCGCTCAATCGGGCTGGTCCCCGAGCGCGAGGCGGTCTACGGGTTCCTCACCGGCTGGCAGTTCGTGCTGTCCAGCGCCCGGCTGCACCGCCTCGCCTCCCCCGAGGACGCCGCCTCCAAGGCCCTGGCGATGGTCGAGATGGAGGCCGCCAAGGACCGGCGGATCGAGACCTACTCCAAGGGCATGCGCCAGCGGGTCAAGGTCGCCGCCGCGCTGGTCCACGACCCGCGTGTGCTGCTCCTGGACGAGCCGTTCAACGGAATGGACCCGCGCCAGCGGCTCCACCTGATGGACCTGGTCAAGGAGCTCGGAGCCGCCGGGCGCACGATCCTGTTCAGCTCCCACATCCTGGAGGAGGTCGAGCGGGTGGCCCAGCAGATCGAGGTCCTCGTGGCGGGCCGCCACGCCGCCTCCGGCGACTTCCGGGAGATCCGCCGCCGCATGACCGACCGGCCCCACCTGTTCCACGTGCGCTCCAGCGACGACCGGCGCCTGGCAGCCGCCCTGATCGCCGACGCCTCCTCGGGGGCGGTGTCCCTCGGGACGGCCGGGCTGGAGGTCCAGGCCGTGGACTTCCGCAGGTTCACCTGGCTGCTCCCCCGGGTCGCCCGCGACGCCGGGGTCACCGTATGGCAGGTCTCCCCCGCCGACGAGGACCTCGAAAGCGTCTTCTCCTACCTGATCTCCGGGAGCACCCGATGACCGGCTCGCGCCGCAAGGAACCCCCGCTGACCCACGTCGACCTCGTCACCCGGAGCATCCGATGAACTCCGTCGTCGCCGGCATCACCTACCGCGCCGTGCTCGGCCGCCGCAGGGTGCTGTTGCTGATCCTGCTCCCGCTCGTGCTGATCGGCCTCGCGGTGCTGCTGCGTGCCATCGGCAGCACGGACGAGAAGGCCACGGTCACGCTCCTGCAGATCTACGCGATCGGCACGATGCTGCCGCTGCTCGGGCTGATCGCGGGCACCGGCACCATCGCCCCCGAGATCGACGACGGCACGATCATCCACCTGCTGGCCAAGCCGATCTCCCGCCCGGTCATCGCTTTCACGAAGTTCGTGGTGTCCGCCTCGCTGCTCGCCGTGTTCGCCGCCGTGCCGACGTTCATCGCGGCGTACATCCTCATCCGCGGCGAGGCCGGCATCGCGTCCGGGTTCGCGCTCGGCGCCCTGATCGGCGGCATCGCCTATTCGGCGGTGTTCCTGCTCCTCGGCGTGATCTCACGGCACGCCGTGACGATCGGCATCATCTACGCGGTGGTCTGGGAGAGCCTGGTCGGCGGCCTCGTGCCGGGAGCGCGCAACTTCTCCATCCAGCAGTGGGCGCAGACCTTCGCGGCCCAGGTCAGCGACTCGTCCTTCTTCAAGGCGTCGGTGGGCATGGGCTTCGCCGTCCCCGCCGTGCTGATCGTCACCATCGGCTCGGTCGCCTGGGCGGGCCAGCGCCTCCGCTCCCTTTCGCTGACGGGCGACGAGTAGCCCGTCGTCTCTTCGATCTGGTGATATCGCCGAGGTGGTGCGCCTGCTGGGTGCTCCGTCAGCGGCGGAACATCAGGCGGACGCAGACGCCGATGGCTATGCAGCCGACCGCGAAGATCAGCAGGATGGTGGACACGACGAACCCCACCGCCCACATGCTGTCGGGCTCGGGCCTCGGGACGACTCCCTGCCACACGGCCAGCAGCGGTTGCGGCGCGGCGAACGGCACGAGGATCGCCACGGCGCTCCTGACCGAGGCGAACACCCCGAGGACCACCCCGCCGAGCAGGACCGCCGCGCACAGCCAGGGATACATCAGCGAGCGGAAGAAGTCCCCGTCCGTACCGGTGGCGGAGAGCATCCACGTCGAGATCGCGCCCGCTACGAACGCGATGACGGCGATCAGCTGATGCCTGTGCCTTTGGACCACGAGCAGCCACCCTAAATCACATCGCTCGCCCGGCGATCGGCCCTCGGGCCCGCCCGGTACGCATTCGTGCCTTGCGGGGCAGGGGCCGGCGATGAGATCCGGTAATGAGCTTGAGTCTCCACCTACTGGAGGATGGAGGGTTGGCGCTGGGCGCGCCCCCCGAACCACCCCCCGACCATCCGCTGAGGAGACGACAAGCATGACCGTACCGACCACGCCGTCCGCGCGAGAGCGCCGGCAGATCATCGACGACTTCGTCGGCCGCGCCTTCGCCGGGACCGACCCCGGGGCGCCCGGCGCGCGGATCGCCCAGGAGATGCGCCGGCTACCCGCGGAAGCGCCTGACGAGCTCGGCGCCGAGCAGGCCGAGGCCTGGACCGAGCTCGCCGGGCTCGTCTCCGACGAGGCCTTCCTGAAGCGCGTACGCCAGATGACGCTGGCGGGCGCCGAGGAGGCCGAGCGGCCGTCGTACGACCCCCAGCCGGTGATCGAGCACGCCGGGGGCGCGGTGGCCGCGGGCGTCGCCCCTGGCTCGCCGGAGGGCAGGCGCATTCTGGACCGCATCGTTGACGCGGGCACGCCCGCCGAGGAACGCGCCCGGCTGGCCGGGCAGGTGGAGACGTTCACCGACCGGCGGGTGGAGCGCTACTGGGAGCTCATGGGCGTTCTCAACGGCCGCGCGCCGTATCCGTCCAGCGTCCCGGCGTTCGAGTGGTTCGCGGCGGCCCTGCGCGCCCACGGATGAGCCCACCGCCCGGCGCGGGACCGCTGGAACGCGGCAGGGCGGGGTCCTCGATGAGGACCCCGCCCTGCCGGTCAAGAAGGAGAATCAGGCGCAGGCCGTGCGCACCACGCCGGCCAGCTCGTTCGCGATGAGCTCGGCCTCGTCCTGGGACTCGGCCTCGACCATCACGCGCACCATCGGCTCGGTGCCGCTGGGACGGATGACGACCCGCCCGGAGTCGCCGAGCGACTTCTCGGCGGCGGCCACGGCGGCGGCCAGCTCCTTGGACGTCGCCACCTTCGCCTTGGAGACGTCCTTGACGTTCACCAGAACCTGGGGAAGCCGGGTCATGACCGACGCCAGCTCCTCAAGGGAACGGCCCGAGCGCGCCACCTCGGCGAGCAGGTGCAGCGAGGTCAGGAGGCCGTCACCGGTGGTGGCGTGGTCGAGCATCACGACGTGGCCCGACTGCTCACCGCCCAGGTTGAAGCCCCCGGCCTTCATGGCCTCAAGCACGTAACGGTCACCGACGGCCGTCTCGATCATGTTCAGCCCGGCCTTCTTCAAGGCGATCTTGAAGCCCAGGTTCGACATGATCGTGGCGACGACGGTGTCCTTCACGAGGGAGCCGTTCGCGTGCATGGCGAACGCGAGGACGGCCATGATCTGGTCGCCGTCGACGACCTCGCCCGAGGCCGTCACGGCGAGGCAGCGGTCGGCGTCGCCGTCGTAGGCGATGCCCGCGTCGGCGCCGCGCTCCACGACCGCGTCGCGCAGCCCGTCGAGGTGGGTCGAACCCACGCCCTCGTTGATGTTGAGGCCGTCCGGCGAGGCGCCGATCGTCTCGACGACGGCCCCGGCACGCAGCAGCGCCTCGGGCGCGACCATATGAGCGGCGCCGTTGGCGCAGTCGACGACCAGCCGCAGCCCGTCGAGGCGCCCCGGGACGGTCGTCAGCACGTGGGACACGTAACGGTCGGCCTCGCCGAACGCGTCACGCACCCGGCCGACGGCCGACCCCACCGGGCGGTTCCACTTCTCGCCGAGCCGCTGCTCGATGTCGTTCTCGACCGCGTCGGGCAGCTTGAAGCCACCGCGGGCGAAGAACTTGATCCCGTTGTCCGGGGCGGGGTTGTGGGACGCGGAGAGCATGACCCCGAGGTCCGCTCCGAGGGCGGAGGTCAGATAGGCGACGGCCGGGGTGGGCAGCACGCCAAGGCGTAGCACATCCACCCCAGACGACGCGAGGCCGGCGACGACCGCGGCCTCGAGAAACTCTCCCGAGGCACGCGGGTCCCGGCCCACGACGGCGACCGGGCGGCCACGCCGCCCGACGCTCGACTCGAACGCACCGGCATCACCGAGGACATGAGCCGCCGCGACCGACAGGTCCATGGCCAGCTCGGCCGTGAGGTCGCGACCCGCGACCCCACGAACCCCGTCGGTGCCGAAGAGGCGACCTGTCAACGCTTGCTGTACTGCGGAGCCTTACGGGCCTTCTTGAGACCGGCCTTCTTGCGCTCCTTCATCCGGGCGTCACGGGTGAGGAAGCCGGCCTTCTTCAGCGGCGCGCGGTTGACCTCGGTGTCCAGCGCGGTGAGCGCACGGGCGAGGCCCATGCGAACGGCGCCGGCCTGACCGGTCACTCCGCCGCCGTCGATGCGGACGAAGACGTCGAACTGGTCCTCGGCGCCGAGCGTCACGAAGGGCTCGTTGACGATCTGCTGGTGGACCTTGTTCGGGAAGTAGTTGTCCAGCGAGCGGCCCTCGATGGTCCACTTGCCGGTGCCCGGCGTGATGCGCACGCGGGCGATGGCTTCCTTGCGACGGCCGGTGCCGTACGAGTTGCCCGTGGTGATGGGCTTACGCGCGGGGACGTCGCTGTTGGGAGCGGACTCGCTGGTGTACTCGGACGGGAACTCCTCAGCGGAGTGGTCCGCAATGTCCAGCTCGCCCTCGATGGGCGTCTCGACACCGGTGGGCTCGGCCACGGTTCTCCTCTAACTTTCGATCTTGGCGTCAGCCGTCGGCCAACGGTGTGCGACTACTGGGCGATCTGGGTGATCTCGTACGTCACCGGCTGCTGCGCCAGGTGCGGGTGCTCCGCGCCGGCGTAGACCTTGAGCTTCTTGGCCATCTTCCGGCCGAGGGAGTTCTTGGGAAGCATGCCCTTGACGGCCTTCTCGATGGCACGGTCGGGGCGCTTCTCGAGCAGCTCCTTGTAGGACACGGAACGCAGACCGCCCGGGTAGCCGGAGTGGCGGTACGCCTTCTTCTGCTCCAGCTTGTTGCCGGTCAGGGCCACCTTGTCGGCGTTGATGACGATGACGAAGTCACCGGTGTCGACGTGCGGCGCGAAGATCGGCTTGTGCTTACCGCGGAGCAGCGTCGCGACCTGGGTGGCCAGCCGACCCAGCACGACGTCGGTGGCGTCGATGACGTACCACTGACGCTGTACGTCGGTGGACTTAGGGGTGAACGTGCGCACGGTGGTAAGCCTTCTGTCTGGTTGACATCTGTCGGTAGGTCATGGGCGGGCGCACGACAAGGCCCAGACCTTCCGTCTCCACGAGCAGGGAGATGACGCCGGACGCGCCGCGCATCGGTCACGATGGACCAATCGCACACAACGAATCAGCAGACTACCGGTTGTGACAGGCGTGGGTCAAAACGAAGCACCGACGCGGGGACGTCACACCGGATCCGCACCACGAGTGTACTCGGCGAACGGACCAATGCCCCAACGAAAACCGGTCCCCCACGTCTCTTCTTTAACATGAGCCGACCTCTCTATATTGGCAGCGGTATGTGTCAGCCCCCTCGACCCAGGCACTCCCAGCGGATCCCTCGTCGGCGGACCCACGTGGGTCTCTTGGCATGTCTGACGGCGGCCCTGCTCGGGGGGGTGGTGGTCTCGCGGCTCGACACCTCCCAGACCTCCGACGAGATCTACCTGGAGACCGGCACGCCGGCCCCCTCGTCCGACCGGCTCCTCGCCGCTCCCAAGCGCTCGGCCGACCCCGGCAGGCATCCGCCGCTCGGCCACGTGTCGCGCCCGAGCGGGCGTCCGACGAGCGAGGCGCGCCCGAGCGCGACCCCCACGGTCGCCAAGCAGCGCAGCTCCATCGACGGGTCCGGTTCCGAGGTCCCCGCCGGCACGAGCGTGGGCAGGGCGAGCGACGGCCAGGGCGGCGACGCCGCCGAGGGTGACGCCCCTCCCACGGGCGAGCTGGAGGCGACGGCGGTCGACCTCACCAACAGGGAGCGGATGCGCAACGGGTGCGCCCCGCTGCGGGTCGACCCGCGCCTCGCCCGCTCCGCACGCGCCCACAGCCTCGACATGGCCACGCGCAACTATTTCAGCCACACCTCTCCCGGCGGCCTCAGCCCCTGGGACCGCATGGCCCGCGCGGGATATTCCAACAGCGCCGCCGAGAACATCGCCCGCGGCTACGAGTCGGCCGACGAGGCCGTACGCGGCTGGATGGCCAACAGCGGCCACCGCCGCAACATCCTGAACTGCAAGATCACGACCGTCGGCATCGGGGTCGCCTACGGTTTCGGTGACACGTGGTGGACCCAGGACTTCGGCTATTCCTGACCTGTTATGTCGCGGTGCCGGGCTAGTCTCGGCGCATGGGTTACCCCGGGGATCGACAACCACGCCGCCAGCCTTACCGCCCGTACGAAACACCTCAGTCCGCCGGTGACCTCCGGCCCGAGGCGCAGACGCACGAGCAGGCTCCCGAGTCGGCGTGGCCTCCCGTGGAAGAGCGTGACCCCGGCCAGCGGCCATGGTCACGCGCCGGCGACCGGCGCCCGCCGGCCCACGACCCGCTCTTCGGCCCCCGCCCCGACACGGCCGATGCCGGTCACGACCCGCTCTTCGACCCCCGCCCCGGCACACCCGATCCGGCCTACGGCGTGAGCGGCCAGGGTCACGGTGCGGGAGCCCCCCCGTCCGGCGCGGGCCGTACGTTCGGCCAGGACCCCGCCGCCCATGGCGGCGACCGTCCGTTCGAGGCTCGGCAAGCACCGAGGAGCGCGTTCGAGCCCTCTTCGCCCCCCAGCCGCCCGTTCGAGGCGACCTCACCGCAGGGCCGTCCGTTCGAGGCGACCTCACCGCCCAGCCGCGCGTTCGAGGCATCCTCGCCGCAGGGCCGTCCGTTCGAAGCGACCTCACCGCAGGGCCGTCCGTTCGAGGCGGCGCAGTCGCCGGACCGGGCGTTCGAGGCGTCGCGGGGCAATCCATTCGATGCGGGGCAGCAGCCACAGGGCGGTCCGTTCGACGGGGCGCGGAGCCGGTCCTTCGAGGAGCGGGGAGACGACCGGCCGTCGGAGGCCGAGGCGCCGCCGTCCCGGCCCCCCATGGAGAGGCGCAGGCGCGAACCGGAGGAGCCCACCGGCAGGCGCTCCCGCACCCCCTTGTTCGTCGCGGGCGGTCTCGTGGCACTGATCGTCGCGACGGGCGCGGGCATCGTGATCCTGAGCGGCGGCGAGGAGCCCGTGAGCACGGCCGCCCCCACCAATACGAACCCGCCCGCCGAGGTGCCCCTGGTGGGCAGCCCCGCCGACAAGTACGGCTACACGGCCTCGCGGAAGACCGACCCCCAGCCGCTCACCCTCAAGGAGCTGTTCGGCCACAAGAAGGTCACCGCGCGCGGTCGCTCGTACCTGATGACGGTGCGGCGGGCCGACAAGAAGTGCAAGGACGCCGTGCACGGCACGGGCATGCAGAAGGCGCTGACGGCCGGGCAGTGTACGCAGTTCCTCCGCGCCAGCTTCCGTGACGCCGCCGGCAAGCTCATCGGCACGGTCGGCGTGGGCAATCTCAAGACCGCCGCCTCGGCGAAGAAGGCGGCCAAGGCGGGCACGGGCGGCGAGCTGGAGGACTACGTCACCCCGCTTCCGGGGAAGGACTCGGCGACCAAGCTCCTCGGCAGCGGCGACGACTCCTACGCCACCGCGTGGGCACAGGGCCACTATTTGATCCTGCTCTGGTTCCAGTACAAGGACGGCCACAAGCCGTCCAAGGCGGAGCTGAAGGCCCTCAACCGAGCGGCCGTCGACATCACCGAGGCCAGCGTCTTCTCCGCACTCGACACCCGGGCCCTCACCGGCGGCCGGAGCAACTGACCCCTAAAGCCGCCCATATGCACCTTTAAGCGGGCAAAAGGGTGTCGAGCTAGACCGGGAAACGCCCATAGCGGTATGCCGATCTCCGACTGTGGATACGCTTCCGCATATGCGTGGCCAGGATTCCGGATCCGAGCACGAACGCGAGACCGAGAGCTCGGGGGCTCCGCCGATGCCACCCCCCAGCTTCGGGCAGGCGCACAAACCCGTGCCGCGGACCGAGCAGAGCGTGAGGGACCCCGACTCCACCCAGGAGACGCCGTGGTTCCAAGACGCGTCCACTGACCAGTCACGGCGGTCGGCGCCCTGGGGCGCGGACGCCCAGCCGTGGGACTCCGCGGAGCGTTTCCCCGCCGAGTACGACTGGTTCGGCCGTTCCGACCTGCCCGAGCAGCCGGACGGCCAGCACAGATCACCCTCAGAGCCCCCGCGTCCCGGCCTGTCACCACGGTCGTCGACCACCCCCGGCGACGGCTCCCCCCAAGACACCATCCCAGTCGACCGCTCCCCCCAACACACCATCCCGGCCACCACCCCAGTCGACCGCTCCCCCGAACACACCATCCCGGCCACCACTCATGGCGACCGGTCCCCCGAACACACCATCCCGGCCACCACCCCAAGCGACCGCTCTCCCCAACACACCATCCCGGCCGGTACCCTCGGCATCGGCGCGCGCACGAACCCCATCCACCGGCCCGGCCCCGGCGCCCACACGGCCCCCACCGCCGGCGAGCGCGCGAGCTCCCCCCTCGACCCCGGCCCTTCCGCGAACCAGCCCGGCACCCCCGCTCCCGTGGAGGCACAACGCACCGGGCCGGTCATGGACCCGTGGCCCGGGCAGAGCGCCCCCACCGTCTCCGGTCCCCAGTCCTGGCAGTCACCGCCGGCACCCACCCCTCCGGTCGCCCCCCCGTACAGCCCTTCGGCCGACCCCGCGTACGCCCCGTCAACCGACCCTGCGTTCAGACCTGCCGCCGACCCCGCGTACGCCCCGTCAGCCGACCCTGCGTTCGGACCTGCGGCCGAACCGACGTACGCCCCGTCGACCCACCCCTCGTTCGGGCATGCAGCCGACCCCGCGTACGGGCCGTCGGCTGACCCCGCGTTCGGGCCTGCCGGCGAGATGCGTATCTGGGCCGCCCCGGTCGCCCTTCCCTCGGAAGCGCCTCCCGTCGATCCGTTCACCGCCTCCGGCTCGGACCGCTTTGCCGAACCCGGCCACGACCCGTCCACCCCTCCGAGCGCCGATCCGCTCAGCCCTCCGAGCTCGTGGCTTCCCCCGCCCGTAAGCCCTCCCGCGGTCCTAAAGGACGCGCCCCCGTCCCCCCAAAACGCCCCATGGATCCCGGAGCCCCCTCAGGACGCGCCCCTGGCTTCCCAGGGCGCCGTATCCCAGGGCGCCGTATCCGAGGCCACGCCCGCCGAACCCAGACGCACCGCCAACTTCGTGGCACGTGACATTCCAGTCTGGCCGCCCTTTCCAGCTCCGGGGGAACAGGGCCAGACCGCGCCGCAGTCGACCGGCGGACCGCTCCCGGGTGAGGCGACCACCCCTGGCAACCGAATGCCGACCGGGCAACCCGATCTCCCTGTTCAGACCGCCCACACACCCGTACAGACCACAGGCCTCCCCGGACAAACCCCCGGCCCTTCCGGACAGGACACGAACCTCCCCGGACAAACGTCGGCTCTCCCCGCACAGGGCACGGGCCTGTCCGGACAAGCATCGGGTCTCCCCGCACAGGTCGCGGGCCTGTCCGGACAGAGCACAGGTCTCCCCGGGCAGAGCACGGGGCTTTCCGGACAGGGCACAGGGCTCCCCGGGCAGGGCACAGCGGTTTCAGGGCAGGGCACGGGACAGCCCGATCAGCAGGTGAGTGATCTCGGGATGGACCAGCAGGCGAGTGGCCTTGGGATGGAGGCGACCGAGTCTTCTCCCAGTACACCGCCTCCCTCGCCCTCCACGCCTCCGCCGCCCGGGCCCGAGCCCAGGCCGGCTCCACCGATCCCCGCGCCCTCGCCTCCTCCGGTGCCCGGGCCGTCCATACCGGCGCCACGCCCCCCCGCGCCCGCCACCGCCCCGGAGACCCCGCCGTCATCCCCTGGCTCGGACACCCTGCCGTCATCCCCTGATTCAGAGGTCCCGTCGGCGTTCCCCGGTTCAGAGATCCCATCGGCGCCCCCAGGCTCGCAGGCCCGGCCGACGCCCCCTGGCTCGGAGACCTCGTCGGCCCCCCCTGGCTCGACGTCCACCGGCCCGGCGGCCACGACGCCCACTGGCTCGGCGACCACTGGCCCGGCGATCACTGGCTCGACGTCCACGGCGTCCACTGGCTCTGCTACCCCGGCGGTCTCCGCTGGTTCCGATCCATCTGGGCCGACGATCGGCCGCAGGAGCCTGCCTTCGATTTTCCGGTCTCAGGCGGGCCCCCGGCCGAAGGCCGGTTCTCCTCACGCTTCGGCCTCACCGCCGGGCACTCCTCTGCCGCCCGCTCCGGTGACCCTGCCCCCGCTTCCGACCTCTTCCGCCCAAGGCGGTTCCACCTCAGGGGCAGGTTCCTCCGCGACGAACCCGTCGGGGACGAACGTGCCTGGAACCAGCCCGTCTGAGGCGAGTCCGCCGGGGAGTTCGACGGCGGGGAGTTCGACGCCCACCCGGTCCCCGAAGCCCGGACCGGCTCCGGGGACGCCCCTTCCACCCGCGCCTCTCACCAGTGACGCGCTCTCACCCGCACCGGCGCCGGGCACGCACAAGCCACCAGCGTCAGGTACCGGACTGAAGGCCATCTCCGGTACGGGCGTTCAAAGCGGCCCTGGAACCGGTGCTCAGAGCGGCCCCAATGTCCAGTCACCGTCCGGTGCCGGCGCTCGAAGAGGCTCGGGCAGCGGTCTTCAGGCCCTCCCGCCCGCACCGGCTCCCGGGACCCCGCTTCCACCGGCGCCCCGGAGCCTTTCGCCCCTGGGCCCTCCCCCGCTCTCCGGCCTTTCGGGGCCCGGTTCGTCCTCCCTTTCCGGGCCGAATTCCTCGTCCCTTTCCAGGCCGGGCTCCTCCTCGACGGCGCTCGCCAAGCCCGGCGCTTCCAGGCCGAGCGCCTTCAACGCGGAACGTCCGCCGTCGGGGCCCGTGGTCGAGCGCCCGCCGTTCGTCCCCCCGGGGGCCGTTCCTCCCGAGCCGCCCCCCATTCCCAGCACCGCGGAGCCCGCGGGCAGCCCTTGGAAGAAGATCGTGGTGGCCGCCGGGGTGGCGGTGGCCGTGGCCGTCATCGGCACGGCCGCCTTCTTCGGCTACCGGAACTACAACACTGACCCGGCTCCGGTGAGCCTGCCCACACCTCTCCCGTCCGTGGACGCCGAGGTGCCCGAGCCTGCCGACTCGTTCACGGCCGACCCCGCGCCCGTCGCGACGACCGTGCTCAACTCCGAACAGACCGACCCGAAGAAGCTCACGCTCAAGGAGGCGTTCGCGCGCCGGCGCGTGAGCGTGGGAGGTCGTACGTACACGCGCACCAGGGTCAACATCACGGCCCAGTGCGACAAGGTCGCCGTGGGGACGTTCGCCACGGCCCTGAAGCGCCAGAAGTGCAGCCGCGTGCTGAGGGCGACCTACGTCGACAGCAAGCGGCGCTACGCGGTCACGACGGGCATCGCCGTGTTCCCGACCAGGGAAGCGGCCGTCGCGGCGGACAAGAAGAAGAACCTGGCCAAGACCGTGTGGTTCCGCGGCCTCGCGGGCGACACGGGAAGCGGCGCGGACAAGGCCGACATCTCCGGTGGTTACGCGGCCGGGCTCGTCTGGGGCCGGTACATCGTCTTCAGCTTCGCCACCTACAGCGACGGTCACACGCCGAACGGGCAGGAGAAGGACCTCGGGCCGGTGAGCGGCGCCTTCCGCGACTACACCGCCCACGTGATCGAGAAGCGCGTCACCGGCTGACGACGCGGTACGTACCCCTCGCCGGTCATGAGAGACGCGAGCCGTCCACCGGCCGGCGAGGGGACGCGTCAGCCAGGCAGCTCAAGGACCGAACGCCGCAGGTCACCCGGGCACGGCCGGGCAATTCGCCGTACCGAATGCCGGGCGCGCTGCGGTCAGTGGCCGAGCGTCCGTACGCGGCGGGTCAGTTGGGCTCGGTGGGTCAGTTCGCCAGGTTCCGGGTAGCGGACCTCTTCCAGGCACAGGCCGTGTGCCGGGGCGACGTTCACCCCGGAGGCCCGTACGGCGTTCTTGAGCACCTCCCCGGGCCACTCGACCGGCTGGTGCCCCTCCCCCACAGGAATCAGGGACCCCACGAGGGCACGCACCATGGAGTGGCAGAACGCGTCCGCGACCACGGTCCCCACGAGCAGATCGGCCTCGCCCCGCGCCCATTCGAGCCGCTGGAGCTCCCTGATGGTCGTCGCGCCGTCCCGTCTCTTGCAGAAGGCGGCGAAGTCATGCTCCCCCAGCAGGCGCGCGGCGGCCGCGTTCATGCGGTCGAGATCGAGCGGACGGGCGTGCCACAGGACTTCTCTCCTGCGCAGAGGGTCGCAGCCGCCGGGGGCGTCACAGACGCGGTAGGCGTAGCGCCGGGAGAGTGCGGAGAAACGGGCGTCGAAGCCCTCAGGGGCCTCTGTGACCGAGTGGACCCGCACATCCGAGGGAAGTACGCCCGCGAGGCGCCGCATGAGCGCAGAGAGGCGCTCAGCCGTGCTCATGGGGTCTCCAGCGCCCGCCCTGCGGCCCTCGACGGCCTTCAGGGCCTCCATGGGCAGGTCGACATGGGCCACCTGGCCGCGCGCGTGCACCCCCGCGTCCGTACGCCCGGCGACCGTCAGCGAGGGAGGGGGGTCGAGGCGCAGAACGCGGCCGAGCGCCGCCTCCAGCTCCCCCTGTACGGTCCGCCGTCCCGGCTGGCGCGCCCAACCTGAGAAGTCCGTGCCGTCGTAGGCCAGATCGAGCCGGAGCCTGCTTGTCGCGGTCTCCGGTCCCATCGTCTCCACCACGCTGGTCCGGCCTCCTCTCGTATCGTTCACAGGGGCCCGGGCTCGCCGCCGGTCCCGCCCGTTCCCATCGTCATCCCCGGCGACGCCTCGGTCAGCCAACGCGAAGGGCCCAGCACACCGGTCGGTGCGCTGGGCCCGTTCACGATCATTCACCGGCCGGGGAGAACCCCCGGCGCTACCGCGGCGAGGATCAGGCCTCGTCCTTCTTGGACTCGGTCTTCTCGTCGGCGGGGGCCTCGTCGGCCGGGGTCTCGACCTTGTCGGCCGGAGCCTCGTCGGTCTCCGTCGCGGTGACGTCGTTCTCCGGGAGCTCGACGACCTCCTCGGCGGGGGCGGCCGACGCGGCGGCGGGCGTCGTGCGGGCCACGCTGACCGCGTTCAGCGGCTCGGCCACCAGCTCGATCAGCGCCATGGGGGCGTTGTCGCCCTTACGCGGGCCGAGCTTGGTGATGCGGGTGTAGCCACCGGGACGCTCGGCGAAGGTCGGAGCGATCTCGGTGAACAGGTGGTGGACGACGCCCTTGTCCTTGACCACGGCCAGGACCTGGCGGCGGTTGTGGATGTCGCCCTTCTTGGCCTTGGTGATCAGGCGCTCGGCCACGGGCCGGAGGCGCTTGGCCTTGGTCTCGGTGGTGCGGATGCGGCCGTGCTGGAACAGCTGGGTGGCGAGGTTCGCCAGGATCAGCCGCTCGTGGGCCGGGCTACCACCAAGACGTGCGCCCTTGGCTGGCTTGGGCATGGTCGTTCTCCTTTGGGATAACCCGCTCCGGCCGTATCAGGTACCGGAGTCGGGCCGGGAGCCTCGGGCGAGGCTCCCGTTGTCAGAAACGCGTGAAGCAGGAGCCGATCAGTACTGCTCGGTCTCCACGTAACGGGCGTCGTCGTCGTCGTAGTCGCCGCCGGCGACGGCCGTCGGGTCGAACCCGGGCGGGGAGTCCTTGAGCGCGAGCGTCATCTCGTGCAGCTTCTGCTTGACCTCTTCGATCGACTTGGCGCCGAAATTCCTTATATCGAGAAGGTCCTGCTCGCTGCGCGCGACCAGCTCGCCCACGGTGTGGATGCCCTCGCGCTTGAGGCAGTTGTAGGAGCGGACCGTGAGGTTCAGCTCCTCGATCGGCAGCGCCAGGTCGGCCGCGAGAGCCGCGTCCGTCGGCGACGGGCCGATGTCGATGCCCTCGGCCTCGACGTTGAGCTCGCGGGCCAGGCCGAACAGCTCGACCAGGGTCTTGCCGGCGGAGGCCACCGCGTCGCGGGGCTTCATCGACGGCTTGGTCTCGACGTCCAGGATCAGACGGTCGAAGTCGGTGCGCTGCTCGACTCGGGTGGCCTCGACCTTGTAGGTCACCTTGAGAACCGGCGAGTAGATCGAGTCGACGGGAACGCGACCGATCTCCTGGCCGGGCTGCTTGTTCTGGGCGGCGGAGACGTAGCCGCGACCGCGCTCGACGGTCAGCTCCATCTCCAGCTTCGCCTTGCCGTTCAGCGTGGCGATGTGCAGGTCGGGGTTGTGCACCTCGACACCCGCGGGCGGCGCGATGTCGGCCGCGGTGACCTCACCCGGGCCCTGCTTGCGCAGGTACATCACGACCGGCTCGTCGTGCTCGGACGAGACGACCAGGGCCTTGAGGTTGAGGATGATGTCGGTGACGTCTTCCTTGACCCCGGGCACGGTCGAGAACTCGTGCAGCACGCCCTCGATGCGGATGCTCGTGACCGCCGCCCCCGGGATGGAGGACAGCAGCGTGCGGCGCAGCGAGTTGCCGATGGTGTAACCGAAGCCCGGCTCCAGCGGCTCGATGACGAACCGGGACCTGGTCTCCTCGATCGACTCCTCGAGGAGGGACGGGCGCTGTGCGATCAGCATTTGGGTTCTCCCCTGGTTCCGCGGGGCCCGCTATTTGACCACCGCGACGATGTACTTCGTGCTCTGCCTGAAGCTGTACGACTTCCGAGGACGCCGTACAGCCCCTTGACAGACTATGCGCGAACTTCTACTTGGAGTAGAGCTCGACGATCAGCTGCTCCTGGACCTGGGTGTCGATCTGCTGACGGACCGGGAGCTGGTGCACGAGGACACGCAGCTTGTCCGGAACGACGCCGAGCCAGGCCGGGACGGTGCGGTCGCCCGTGGTGGCGCGAGCCACCTCGTACGGCATCAGGTTCCGGGACTTCTCACGGACCTCGACGATGTCGTGCTCGCGGACGCGGTAGGACGGGATGTCGACCTTCTTGCCGTTGACCAGGATGTGGCCGTGGCGAACCTGCTGGCGGGCGGCGTCACGCGAGACGGCGAGGCCGGCGCGGAAGACGACGTTGTCCAGACGGCTCTCCAGGATCTGGAGAAGGTTCTCACCGGTCTTACCGGACTTGCGGTTGGCTTCCTCGTAGTAGTTGCGGAACTGCTTTTCGAGGATGCCGTAGATGCGACGGGTCTTCTGCTTCTCGCGAAGCTGGAGCTGGTACTCAGACTCCTTGGGACGGCCGCGGCCGTGCTCACCCGGAGGGTAAGGACGGATCTCGATCGGGCACTTGGGGGACTCACACTTGGCGCCCTTGAGGAAGAGCTTGGTCTTCTCACGGCGGCAGAGCTTGCAGTCCGCTCCGGTGTAACGAGCCATTTCTCTATATCTCCTGGGCCTCAGACGCGGCGGCGCTTGGGCGGACGGCAACCGTTGTGGGGAACCGGGGTGACATCCTGGATGGAACCCACCTCCAGGCCGGTGGCCTGGAGGGACCGGATGGCGGTCTCGCGACCGGAACCGGGGCCCTTCACGAAGACGTCGACCTTGCGCATGCCGTGCTCCATGGCCCGGCGCGCGGCGTTCTCGGCGGCCATCTGCGCTGCGAACGGCGTGGACTTGCGGGAGCCCTTGAACCCGACGTGGCCGGCGCTGGCCCAGGAGATCACGTTCCCGCTCGGGTCGGTGATCGAAACAATCGTGTTGTTGAACGTGCTCTTGATGTGGGCGTGCCCGTGAGCGACGTTCTTCTTTTCCTTGCGGCGCACCTTCTTCGGTGCACCCTGGCGGCTCTTCGGAGGCATGTAGCGCTATCTCCTGAGGTGGTCGGTCCTGCTGCGTGGACGGGGGCGAGGCGTCGGGCCCTTGCCGGGCCCGGCTCGGCGCCCCGTCGCGGACTACTTCTTGCCGGGCTTCTTCTTGCCGGCCACGGTCTTCTTCTTGCCCTTACGGGTGCGCGCGTTGGTCTGCGTACGCTGACCGTGCACGGGAAGACCACGACGGTGTCGGATGCCCTGGTAGCAGCCGATTTCAATCTTGCGACGGATGTCGGCCTGAACCTCGCGACGAAGGTCACCTTCGATCTTGAAGGTGGCCTCGATGTAGTCACGCAGCGGCACCAGCTCGGTGTCGGACAGCTGGTGGACGCGAAGGTCCCCGCTGATCCCCGTGACGCTCAGGACCTCCTGAGCGCGGCTGCGGCCGATTCCGTAGATGTAGGTGAGAGCGATCTCCAGCCGCTTGTCGCGGGGGAGGTCGACGCCAACCAGGCGAGCCATGGTCGGGCATTCTCCTTCGTTATGGCGGAGGTCCTGCGCGTCACTGCCCCTCCCCATGCCCGGGGTGAGGGCCTCGGCCTCCGACCGAGGGTCGCCCGCGTGGTTCGGCGTGAAGCCGCCTTCGCGGGTGTGATGCGCGATTACATTTGTTCCGGGCCCGGCCCGCCTCGCCCACTAGTGGCTCGGCCGCCCAGCCCGGCCGCGATCAGCCCTGGCGCTGCTTGTGGCGCAGGTTGTCGCAGATCACCATGACGCGACCGTGCCGGCGGATCACCTTGCACTTGTCGCAGATCTTCTTGACGCTCGGCTTGACCTTCATAGTCCCTGTCGTTCCTCAGACGGCCCGCCGCCGGATGCCCGGTCGAACAGCCGCACCGTGCGTCGCACGGGCGGCCGGTCTTCCTCGCTGCCGGGAAGGGGGCTTACTTGTATCGGTAGACGATCCGCCCACGACTGAGGTCGTAGGGGCTCAGTTCAACGACAACCCTGTCGTCGGGGAGGATACGGATGTAGTGCATCCGCATCCGTCCGCTGATGTGGGCCAGGACCTTATGGCCGTTGTCGAGTTGCACCCTGAACATCGCGTTCGGGAGCGACTCAACCACAGTGCCCTCGATCTCGATGGCGCCGTCCTTCTTGGCCATGTCCCTCGCGTTTCACTGATCGGTCGTCTGAGGTATCGGCACACTACGCAGCCGCGACCTAGAGCACGTTGAGGATGCGGCGATATCTGGACCGCCGACGCGCAATGGTCATAGTGAACCGACAAAGGAGTGTACGACAACCGGCGAGGAATTGCGAAACGCCTGGCGCTTGTCCGGACACAACCGACCACTAGCGTACCCCAGACCGCCCGCATGGTGGGACGCCCCTCCGTACGCCATCAGGCAAGAGATGTACACGCCTGAGCAGGGAGTTACAGGAGGAATGGGGGACGCGCCCACCCGGCGCTCGGTACCGCCGATACCGGTCCAGAGTGGGCGCGTGCTCATGGGTACGGGGGGATGTGGGGGCTCACGGCGCCCCCTGACCGTTGTCGTCCGATAAAGATCACTTACCCGGCATCGGGCCGGGAAACTGCCATCAGCGGTAAAGGCTACGTTCAATGCCCGTGAACACGACAAGAGCGGGCGCTCCCAGGAAGCGCCCGCTCTCTGACCCCCGGCCGTCGATCCCCCTCACTGGGACCGGACTATCAGTTCAGACGAGGTCGGATCAGCCGCCGTACCGGTGCCAGCCGCTCCAGTCGTAGTCACTGGTCGAGCCCTCGCCGACCCGGAAGCGGAACCCGTCGACGTCCGGGTCGTTGAAGAAGATCCGCTTCGAGAAGTGGCCGAACGCGCGGTAACGGTCGTACCGGTGCCAGCCGCGGTCGTCGTGGTAGTAGACGTCGAACCAGGCGTACTGCCTGTCGTGGTCACGGTCACTCGACGCCGAGCGTGCATTAGTACGCAGAACGGCTGCTCAGCGCTTCTTCCCGTCGTTCTTCGATCCCGTGCCGAAGATCATGCTGACGAGCATGATGGCCCCCCACGGGCCCGCGACCCACATCGGCCAGAAATATCCGCCGAAGTCGGTGAGGGCCCAGATGACCGAGGTCACGGCCACCGCGGAGGCCCAGGCCCCCCAGGCCGCACGGAGATCCTTCTCGGCCTTGCTCTCGGGACGCTCGGCCGGCGGCTGGGCCGTGGCCGGCCGCGCGCGCAGGTCGATGTCGGGCAGATCCGCGGTCAGCTTCTGCAGGTCGCCGAAGGTCCTGCCCGCGTAGACCAGTTCCAGGCGCTCGTTGAACTCGTCCATCGTGAGCCGGCCCTCGGCACAGTGCTCACGAAGGGCGGCCGCGACCCTGTCCCTGTCGCCGTCGGACGCCCTCATATCCGGTGTCGCCGCCATCGTCCTCAACTCCCGTGCAGAGGTCCGCCGTGGGAGGCCGCCCCGCTAACGGTCAAGGGAGCTCATCGCTCCGCCTTGCCGTCGGTGACGACTTCCCCTCCCAGCAGTTCGCTAAGCCGTGCTTTACCCCCGTCGATGGCGGTAAGCACCCAAGGACCATTATCAGTCACCGCGACGCTGTGCTCGAAGTGCGCGGACGCCTTTCCGTCGATGGTCACGACGGTCCAGTCGTCGGCCAGCACCCTGGTGCGGTCCGTGCCGAGGTTGACCATCGGCTCCACGGCGAAGCACATGCCCGGCTCGAAGCGCGGGCCCCTGCCCGGCTTGCCATGGTTCGCCACCCACGGGTCCATGTGCATCTCGGTGCCGATGCCGTGCCCGCCGTACTCCTGAGGAATGCCGTAACGGCCCTGAGAGCGCACGTAGCGCTCAACCTGGTGGCCGATGTCGGAGAGGTGCCCGCCGACCCTGAGGGCGGCGATACCGCGCCACATGGCCTCCTCGGTCACCCGCATCAGCTCGGTCAGCTTCGGGTCGACCTCGCCGACGCCCATCGTGATCGCCGAGTCGCCGTGCCAGCCGTCGAGGATCGCGCCACAGTCGATCGAGATGACGTCGCCCTCGGCGAGCGGCCGGCGGTCACTCGGAATCCCGTGGACCACCTCTTCGTTCACGGAGGCGCAGATGGTCGCGGGGAAGCCCTGGTAGCCCTTGAACGACGGGATGGCGCCCTCGTCGCGGATGGCCTTCTCGGCGATCGCGTCCAGGTCGAGCGGCGTCATCCCCGGGCGCACGGAGTTCCGCAGCAATTCGAGCGTGCGCCCGACCACGAGGCCGGCCGCCCGCATCTTCTCCACCTGCGCAGGCGTCTTGATCTGAATCCCGTGCTTGTTCTTCTTGAACACTTACTGGCACCCCCTGGGGTGAAATAACGGACGACGCGGCATCCCAATTCCCCCGATTGTCCCCCAACAAGCCGAACGCCACCCCTGGGAAACGACCCCAGAAGTGGCGTTTGGCGTTGAAATATGTCAGTCGACGAAGCGGCGCAGCTCCGCCATCGCCCGTTGCGTGATCTCCTCGACCGGTCCGGTGGCGTCCACTCCCTGGAGGATCCCCTCATCCGCGTAGAACGAGATCAGCGGAGAGGTCTGCTCCTGGTAGACCTCCAGTCGGTGCCGGATGGTGTCTTCCCGGTCGTCGTCCCGCTGGAACAGCTCACCGCCGCAGGCGTCGCAGACGCCCTCCTTGGAGGACGGGTCGAACACCACGTGCCACACCTTGCCGCAGGAACGGCAGGTGCGGCGCCCGGCGAGGCGACGCACGACCTCCTCGTCGTCGACGACGAGTTCGAGCACGGCGTCGAGAGAGGTGCCGAACTCGGCCAGCATCTTGTTGAGGATCTGAGCCTGTGGCACGTTGCGCGGGAAGCCGTCGAGCAGGAAACCCTCCTGCGCGTCGGCCTCCCCGAGGCGATCGCGGACCATGGCGACGGTCACCTCGTCGGGGACGAGGTCGCCACGGTCCATGTACTCCTTGGCAAGCTTGCCGAGTTCCGTGCCGCCCGACACGTTGGCACGGAAAATGTCACCTGTCGAGATCTTCGGGATGGACAGGTTCGATGCGATGAACTGGGCCTGTGTCCCCTTGCCCGCTCCGGGGGGCCCGACCAGGACGACGCGCACTACTTGAGGAAGCCCTCGTAGTTCCGCTGCTGCAGCTGGCTCTCGATCTGCTTCACGGTGTCCAGCCCAACACCAACCATGATCAGAATGCTCGTGCCTCCGAACGGGAAGTTCTGGCTCGCTCCTGCCACCGCCAGCGCGATGATCGGCACCATGGAGATCAGGCCCAGATACAGCGAACCGGGGGCGGTCAACCGTGTGAGCACGTAGTTGAGATACTCAGCGGTCGGCCGTCCCGGGCGGATGCCCGGGATGAATCCACCGTACTTCTTCATGTTGTCGGCGACTTCAACGGGGTTGAAGGTGATGGACACGTAGAAGTAGGTGAAGAAGATGATCAGCACGAAGAACGTGGCCATGTAGACCGGGTGGTCGCCTCGGACGAAGTTCTGCGCCAGCCACTGGACGACCGCGCCGGGGTTCTCCTTGTTGCCGAACAGCGACACAACGAGCTGCGGGAGGTAGAGCAGCGAAGAGGCGAAGATGACCGGGATGATGCCCGCCTGGTTCACCTTCAACGGGATGTAGGTCGAGGTCCCGCCGTACATCCGGCGGCCCACCATGCGTTTGGCGTACTGCACCGGGATGCGGCGCTGCGCCTGCTCGACGAACACCACGGCAGCGATCATGAACACACCGACCACCATCACCACGACGAAGGTGAAGGCGTTCTGGCGGAAGATGTTCAGGAGCTCGGACGGGAAGACCGCGATCACCTGGGTGAAGATGAGGATCGACATGCCGTTGCCGACACCGCGGTCGGTGACGAGCTCGCCGAGCCACATGATCACGGAGGTGCCGGCCGTCATCACGACCACCATCGTCACGATGGTGAAGGCGTCGTTGTTGATGAGGAGCGGCTGGCGGCAGTTGGGGAACAGCTGCCCGGTGCGCGCGAGCGCCACGAACGCGGTCGACTGCAGGATCGCGAGGCCGATGGTCAGGTAACGCGTGTACTGCGTGATCTTCGCATTTCCGGCCTGGCCTTCCTTCTTGAGGGCCTCAAGTCGGGGGATGACCACAGTGAGCAGCTGGAGGATGATGCTGGACGTGATGTACGGCATGATGCCGAGCGCGAAGACTGAAAGTTTCAGTAGCGCGCCGCCACTGAACAGCTGCACCATGCCATAGATGTTGGCGGCGTCGCTCGACTGCGCCTCTTTCAAACACTGCTGGACATTGATCGTGTTCACACCGGGGGTCGGCAGCACCGAGCCCAGCCGGAACAGAACGATGATGCCCAACGTGAAGAGCAACTTGTTGCGCAGGTCGGGCGTACGGAACGCCCGGGTAATCGCGGTCAGCACGGCCCCTCCTGCGCGCCTGAAAGGCGGTATCGGTCAGCGAAGGTCTGGGAGTGATCCATCGGCACATCTCTGGTCAACGAGCCCTGGACAGCCTTCTGTCCAGCGCACTCTAACGCACTACGGGCGCGGTGGCTCTCTGTGAGCCCCCGCGCCTCGTATTGCCTGCCTACAGCTCGGTGACGGCGCCACCGGCCGCAGCGATCTTCTCCTTCGCGGAGGCGGAGAAAGCGTGCGCCTGCACGTTCAACGCCACCGAGATGTCACCGGTTCCCAGAATCTTGACCGGCTGGTTCTTGCGGACCGCACCCCGCTCGACCAGCGTCTCCACGCTGACGTCTCCGCCATCGGGGAACAGCTCGCCGAGCCTGTCCAGGTTGACGACCTGATAGGTCGTCTTGAACATGGCGTTCGAGAAGCCCTTCCGCTTCGGCAGCCGCCGCTGGAGCGGAACCTGGCCACCCTCGAAGCCGAGAGGAACACTCGTACGGGACTTGGTGCCCTTGGTGCCACGACCGGACGTCTTGCCCTTGGACGCCTCGCCACGGCCCTTGCGGACCTTGGACTTGTTGGCGCCGGGAGCCGGACGCAGGTGGTGGATGCGCAGCGGCGTACCGCCGCCGTTGTTCTCAGCGTTAGCCATGACTAGTCGACCTCTTCCACCTCGACGAGGTGCGTCACCACGGCGACCATCCCCCGGATCTCCGGGCGGTCCTCCTTGACGACGACGTCGCCGATTCGCTTCAGGCCCAGCGAGCGCAGCGAGTCACGCTGGTTCTGCTTGCCACCGATCTTCGATCGGGTCTGGGTGATCTTGAGACGAGCCATCGGCTAGCTCACCGCCTTCGCCGCCGCGGCGGCCTCGGCGATGCCTTCGGCACGGGCCTTGAGCATGCGCACAGGGGCGACGTGCTCGATCGGCAGTCCACGGCGCGCGGCGATCTCCTCGGGCCGGCTGAGGCCCTTCAGGGCCGCCACGGTGGCGTGGACGATGTTGATCGGGTTGTCCGAGCCGAGCGACTTGGACAGCACGTCGTGGATCCCGGCGCACTCCAGGACGGCGCGCACAGGACCACCCGCGATGACACCGGTACCGGGCGAGGCCGGACGCAGGAGAACGACGCCGGCGGCGTCCTCACCCTGCACGGTGTGAGGGATGGTGCCCTGGATGCGCGGCACCTTGAAGAAGTGCTTCTTGGCCTCCTCGACACCCTTGGCGATCGCCGCGGGCACCTCCTTGGCCTTGCCGTATCCGACACCGACCAGGCCGTTGCCGTCACCGACGACAACCAGGGCGGTGAAGCTGAAGCGCCGACCACCCTTGACGACCTTGGCCACTCGATTGATCTTCACGACGCGCTCGATGTACGAGACGCCCTTCTCGGCAGCGCCGCCGCGGCGATCGTCGCGACGGTCACGCCGCTCACCACCGCCGCCGGCACCGCGACGCGGAGCTGCAGCCATCAGTGGTTCCTCTCCTCGTTGCTCTTGATTGCGATCCTGGCTGGAGACATCAGAACTCCAGCCCGCCTTCTCGGGCGCTGTCCGCGAGGGCCGCGATGCGGCCCGCGTAGCGGTTGCCACCGCGGTCGAGAACGACAGCGGTGATCCCGGCGGCCTTGGCCCGCTGAGCGAGGAGCTCGCCGACCTTCTTAGCCTTGTCCGTCTTGGTGCCCTCGCCGGTACGGAGAGAGGCGTCCAGCGTGGACGCGCTCACCAGCGTGTGACCGGCGGTGTCGTCCACGATCTGCACGAACAGGTGACGCGCGGAGCGGTTGACGACGAGACGCGGGCGGGCCGGCGAGCCGACGACCTTCTTGCGGACGCGGCGGTGACGGCGCGAGCGCGAGAGAGCGCGCGCGGCCGTGTGCTTGGCAACCTTGGTGAAGGCCATGACTACTTACCAGCCTTTCCGACCTTGCGGCGGATGACTTCGCCCTGGTACCGCACACCCTTGCCCTTGTAAGGGTCAGGCTTGCGCAGCTTGCGAATGTTCGCGGCGACCTCGCCGACCTTCTGCTTGTCGATGCCGTCCACGTGGAACAGGGTCGGCCGGTCGACGCGGAAGGTGACGCCCTCGGGGGCGTCGACGACCACAGAGTGGCTGAAGCCCAGCGAGAACTCCAGCTGCGTCGGGCCCTTGGCCTGGACGCGGTAACCCACGCCGACGATCTCCAGCGTCTTGCTGTATCCCTTGGTCACGCCGTCGACCATGTTGGCGATCAGCGTGCGGGACAGCCCGTGCAGCGCACGGACCTTGTTCTCGTCGTTGGGACGTGAGACGGCGATGGTGCCGTCGTCCCCCCGAGCCACATCGATCGGCTCGGCGACCGTGTGTGAAAGCGTGCCCTTGGGGCCCTTGACCGTGACATCCCGGCCGTCGATGGTGATGTCAACACCATTCGGTACGGGGATGGGCAGCCGTCCAATTCGCGACATGCTGAAATTCCTCCCCTCGTTACCAAACGTAGGCGAGGACTTCCCCGCCCACACCACGCTTGCCGGCCTGCCTGTCGGTCATGAGGCCACCGGACGTCGAGATGATCGCGACGCCCAGGCCGCCCAGGACCCTAGGCAGGTTGTCCTTCTTTGCATAGACCCGCAGACCGGGCTTGGAAACCCGGCGCAGGCCCGCGATAGACCGTTCACGCGTAGGCCCGAACTTGAGCTCCACCACGAGGTTCTTCCCGACCTTGGCGTCTTCGACGGCCCAGGCCTGGATGTAACCCTCCTGCTGGAGGATCTCGGCGATGTGCGCCTTGATCTTCGAGTACGGCATGGCCACGGTGTCGTGGTACGCCGAGTTCGCGTTACGCAGACGTGTCAACATGTCTGCGATCGGGTCGGTCATCGTCATGGCCGGTGGCCCTCCTCACCGCGGTTTCCCTGTGACGGGACCTACGGTGTGGTCGTGGGCGCTTGAAGCAGCGCCCGGTTGATATGACTTATATGTACAGCTGGCCCAGCGCGGGCCTCCGTGTCGCGATCACCGGCAGAGCCGGCCGCGCGTCCATCAGAAGGCCCGCACGCGGGCTACCAGCTGGACTTGGTGATGCCGGGCAGCTCGCCCCGGTGCGCCATCTCGCGGAAGCACACGCGGCACAGGCCGAACTTGCGGTAGACGGCGCGAGGCCGGCCGCAGCGCGTGCAGCGAGTGTACGCGCGAACGCCGAACTTGGGCTTGCGCTCGGCCTTGGCGATCAAGGACTTCTTAGCCATCAGGCCTCCTTAAAGGGGAAGCCGAGAAGCTTGAGCAGCGCCCGGCCCTGGTCGTCATTCGTGGCGGTGGTCACGACCGTGATGTCCATGCCACGCTGACGGTCGACCTTGTCCGGGTCCACCTCGTGGAACATGACCTGCTCGGTAAGACCGAAGGTGTAGTTCCCGTTGCCGTCGAACTGCTTCGGCGACAGGCCGCGGAAGTCCCTGATACGCGGAAGCGCCAGGGAGAGCAGCCGGTCGAGGAACTCCCACATGCGGTCGCCGCGGAGCGTCACGTGCGCGCCGATCGGCATGCCCTCGCGGAGCTTGAACTGCGCGATGGACTTGCGGGCGTGGGCGACGGCCGGCTTCTGACCGGTGATGGCGGTGAGATCGCGCACCGCGCCCTCGATGAGCTTGGAGTCCCGAGCCGCCTCGCCGACGCCCATGTTCACCTTGATCTTGGTGAGACGGGGAATCTGCATGGCGTTCTCGATGCCGAACTGCTCACGAAGCTTGTCCGCGATCTCCTCGCGGTAACGCTCCTTGAGGCGCGGCGTGATGCGCTCGGTCTCAGTTGTGGTGGCGGTCATCAGTTGTCCTCACCCGATTCGTCGGCCTTGTCGGCCTTCTTGGCGGGCTTGTCGTCCTTCTTCGCCTCATCCTTGAGCTTCTTGACGTTGCTCACGTGGATGGGGGCCTCCATGGTCTGCACGCCGCCTTCCTTGGCGCCGCGCGGTCCCTGGTGGGTGACCTTCGAGTGCTTCTTGACCATGTTGACGCCCTCGACTATCACGCGGTCCTCGCGCGGGATAGAGAGGATCACACGACCCTTGGCACCCTTGTCCTTACCGGCGATGACCTGGACGAGGTCACCCTTCTTCACATGTAGCTTCGGCATTACAACACCTCCGGCGCGAGCGAGATGATGCGCATGAACTTCTTCTCGCGCAGCTCGCGACCCACCGGACCGAAGATACGCGTGCCCCGAGGGTCACCGCTGTCCTTGATGATGACCGCGGCGTTCTCGTCGAAGCGGATGTAGGAGCCGTCGGGGCGGCGGCGCTCCTTGGTGGTGCGCACCACGACAGCCTTGACCACATCACCCTTTTTGACACCCGCGGCGGGAAGGGCGTCCTTCACCGTCGCGACGATGATGTCGCCGATACCCGCGTAGCGCCGACCCGAGCCGCCGAGCACGCGGATGCACAAGATCTCCTTGGCACCCGTGTTGTCGGCGACCTTGAGCCGCGACTCCTGCTGGATCACGTCAACTCCCGTGTGTCACGCCGGTTCTCATTCAGTGAGCCTGGCGGAACTAGATTCGGTCTAATGCTCCCTGGTGACGGCTCTGCCATCACCGAGGGGGGACGCCCGCGCGGAAGGCCCCCTTCCGGGGGGCCTCCCGCAGAGCGACTTACTTGGCCCGCTCGAGGATCTCCACGACGCGCCACCGCTTGGTGGCCGACAGCGGCCGGGTCTCCATCAGGAGAACGCGGTCGCCGACGCCGCAGGAGTTGGCCTCGTCGTGGGCCTTGTACTTGGTCGTACGGCGGATGACCTTGCCGTACAGCGGGTGCTTGACGCGGTCTTCGACGGCGACGACGACGGTCTTGTCCATCTTGTCGCTGACGACCAGACCCTCACGGGTCTTGCGGTAGTTCCGCGTCTTCTTGTCGGTGGTCTCAGTTGTCTCAGCCATCGCTCGGCTCCTTCTCGACCGTGATGATTCCGAGCTCCCGCTCACGCATCACGGTGTAGATACGGGCGATCTCGCGGCGGACGGCACGGAGCCGCCCGTGGCTTTCCAACTGACCGGTCGCCGCCTGGAAGCGGAGGTTGAACAGCTCCTCCTTGGCTTCCTTCAGCTTCTGGACCAGCTCATCCTGGTCAGAAGTCCGCAGCTCACCGGCGGTCAGGCCCTTAGCCATCACGCCTCACCCACTTCACGCTTAACAAACCGGCACTTCATCGGGAGCTTGTGCATCGCACGACGGAGGGCCTCACGGGCCACCGGCTCGGATACACCCGAGAGCTCGAACATGACGCGACCGGGCTTGACGTTGGCGATCCACCACTCCGGCGAACCCTTACCGGAACCCATGCGGGTCTCGGCCGGCTTCTTCGTCAGGGGACGGTCGGGGTAGATGTTGATCCACACCTTGCCGCCACGGCGGATGTGCCGGGTCATGGCGATACGAGCGGCTTCGATCTGGCGGTTGGTCACGTAGTGGTGCTCAAGCGCCTGGATGCCGAACTCGCCGAACACGACCCTGGTGCCGCCCTTGGCGGCTCCGCTGCGGTCGGGCCGGTGCTGTTTACGGTGCTTGACCCTGCGCGGGATCAGCATGGTCAGCTCCCTTCAGCACCCGGCTGCTCCGCCGGGCCGGTCTCGGGCGCCCCTGCGGGCGCGGTTGATTCGGTCTTCGGTCCACGACCGCCGCCACGGGGGGCACCGTCGCGGCCGCCACGGCCACCGCCACCGCCGCCGCCCGCACCACGGCCACGCTGCGGCCGGTCGGTACGGTCGCGACGCTGGCCGGCACGCGCACCGGCGGCAGCCGCCTCGCGCTCGGCGCGGCTGGTCGGAGCCTCACCCTTGTAGATCCACACCTTCACGCCGATGCGGCCGAAGGTGGTGCGGGCCTCGTAGAAGCCGTAGTCGATGTCCGCGCGAAGGGTGTGCAGAGGCACGCGACCCTCGCGGTAGAACTCCGACCGCGACATCTCGGCGCCGCCGAGACGACCGGCGCACTGGACACGGATGCCCTTGGCGCCGCTCTTCATCGCCGACTGCATGGCCTTGCGCATCGCCCGCCGGAACGAAACCCGGCTGGACAGCTGCTCGGCCACGCCCTGGGCGACGAGCTGGGCGTCGACCTCGGGGTTCTTGACCTCGAGGATGTTCAGCTGGACCTGCTTCTTGGTCAGCTTCTCAAGGTCGCCACGGATACGGTCGGCCTCGGCGCCACGGCGACCGATGACGATGCCCGGCCGGGCGGTGTGGATGTCGACCTGGACTCGGTCGGTGGTCCGCTCGATCTCGACCTTGGAGATGCCGGCCCGCTCCATGCCCTTCTGCAGCATGCGGCGGATCGACACGTCTTCGGCGACGTAGGACTTGTACAGCTTGTCGGCGTACCACCGGCTCTTGAAGTCGGTCGTGATGCCGAGCCGGAACCCGTGCGGGTTAACCTTCTGGCCCACTAGCGGGTCCTTCCCTTCGGCCTGCCCTGACCTTCCGGCCGGGCTTCGACGATCACGGTGATGTGACTCGTCCGCTTGTTGATCCGATAGGCACGGCCCTGGGCACGGGGGCGGAACCTCTTCAGCGTCGGGCCCTCGTCGACCCACGCCCGGCTCACGACCAGCAGCTCGCGGTCGAGCTTGAAGTTGTGCTCCGCGTTGGCCATCGCGCTCGACAGCACCTTGTAGATCGGCTCGCTCGCCGCCTGGGGGGCGAACTGCAGCACGGCCTGCGCCTCCGAAGCGGGCAGCCCGCGAATAAGGTCCACCACGCGGCGGGCCTTCTGGGGCGTGACGCGGACGAACCGCGCCTGAGCCCTGGCTTCCATCGCTTACTCCTCGTTTCTAAGGCGCTTACCGCCGGCTACGCCGGTCTTCCTTGACGTGGCTGCGGAAGGTCCGCGTAGGCGCGAACTCACCCAGCTTGTGACCGATCATCGACTCGGTGACGAACACCGGGACGTGCTTGCGCCCGTCGTGGACGGCGATCGTGTGGCCGAGCATGTCGGGCACGATCATGGAGCGCCGCGACCACGTCTTGATGACGTTCTTGGTGCCCTTTTCGTTCTGGACGTCCACCTTCTTCATAAGGTGGCCATCCACGAAAGGACCCTTCTTAAGGCTACGTGGCATTTAGGCTGCTCCTACCGCTTCTTCCTCTTGCTCCGCCGACGGATGATCAGTCGGTCGCTGGCCTTGTTGGCCTGACGGGTACGACCCTCGGGCTTGCCCTTGGGGTTCACCGGGTGGCGACCGCCGGAGGTCTTACCCTCACCACCACCGTGCGGGTGGTCGACCGGGTTCATGGCGACACCACGAACGGTCGGGCGCTTGCCCTTCCAGCGGTTACGACCCGCCTTACCGATGTTGATGTTGGCCTGCTCGGCGTTGCCGACCTGGCCCACGGAGGCGCGGCAGCGCACGTCCACCTGGCGCATTTCACCGGAAGGCATACGCAGCGTGGCGTACTGCCCCTCCTTGGCCAGGAGCTGGATCTGCGCGCCGGCGGACCGGCCCAGCTTGGCGCCGCCACCGGGCTTCAGCTCCACGGCGTGGATGAAGGTACCGGTCGGAATGTTGCGCAGCGGCAGGCAGTTACCCGGCTTGATGTCGGCCGCGGGGCCGTTCTCGATGCGGTCGCCCTGCTTGATGCCCGTCGGAGCGAGGATGTAGCGCTTCTCGCCGTCTGCGTAGTGCAGGAGCGCGATGCGCGACGTCCGGTTCGGGTCGTACTCGATGTGAGCGACCTTGGCCGGAACGCCGTCCTTGTCGTGGCGCCGGAAGTCGATGATCCGGTAGGCGCGCTTGTGCCCGCCGCCCTGGTGACGCGCGGTCACCCGGCCGTGGACGTTACGACCACCCTTGCTGTGAAGGGGAGCAAGCAGCGACTTCTCCGGCGTGCTGCGCGTGATCTCGGCGAAATCCGAGACGCTCGCGCCGCGACGACCCGGAGTCGTCGGCTTGTACTTACGGATGCCCATCTTTTTCGTTCATCCCTTGTCGATGTTGCTTGGCAATGCGCGGTGTTCAGCTGATCTGACCGAAGATGTCGATCCGATCGCCTTCCACCAGGCTCACGATCGCCCGCTTCGTGCTCGGGCGCTGGCCGTAACCGAACTTGGTCCGCTTGCGCTTGCCCTGCCGGTTGATCGTGTTCACGCTGGAGACCTTGACGCCGAAGATCTGCTCAATGGCGATCTTCACCTGGGTCTTGTTGGCCGTCTTGCGCACCAAGAACGTGTACTTGTTGTGCTCGTCGATCAGGCCGTAGCTCTTCTCGGAGACGATCGGCTTGATGATGATGTCGCGCGGGTCGGCGATCTTCTGCATCAGGCGTCTTCCTTCCCGCTCTTGCCGAGCCGAGCCACGACCTGGTCGTACGCGGTGCGCGTGAAGACCACGTCGTCGTAGCAGAGCACGTCGTACGTGTTGAGCTGGCCCGCGTCCAGGAGGTGGACCTCCGGCGCGTTGCGCAGGCTCAGCCAGGTCAGCTCGTCACTCTCGTCGACCACGACGAGAACGCTGCGAGCGTTGGTGATCTTGCGCAGCGCCTCCAGAGCGGCCTTGGTCTTCGGGGTCTCCCCGCTGACCAGACCGTCGATGACGTACACGCGACCGCCGGACGCCCTGTCGCTGAGGGCGCCACGGAGAGCGGCGGCCTTCATCTTCTTGGGCGTCTTCTGGGTGTAGTCCCGCGGCTGCGGGCCGTGGACGATGCCACCGCCGGCGAACTGCGGGGCGCGGGTCGAGCCCTGACGGGCGCGGCCGGTGCCCTTCTGGCGGTACGGCTTCTTGCCACCGCCGCTGACCTCACCGCGGGTCTTCGTCTTGTGCGTGCCCTGCCTGCGCGCGGCGAGCTGGGCGACGACGACCTGGTGGATCAGCGGAATGTTGACCTTGGCGCCGAAGATCTCCTCCGGCAGGTCGACGCTTCCGGTCTTCGCGCCGGCCGCGTCGAGGACGTCAATGGTGCTCACTTGGCAGCCCCCTTCTTGGCACTGGTGCGGACGAGAACCAGGCTGCCGTTGGCACCGGGGATCGCACCCTTGATCAGGATGAGACCCTTCTCGGCGTCCACGGCGTGAACCTTGAGGCTCTGGATGGTGGTCCGGACGTTGCCCATCCGGCCGGCCATGCGCAGGCCCTTGAAGACGCGGCCCGGGGTGGCGCAACCGCCGATGGAGCCGGGCGAGCGGTGCTTGCGCTGGGTGCCGTGCGAAGCGCTGAGGCCCTTGAAGCCGTGACGCTTCATGACACCCGCGAAGCCCTTGCCCTTGCTCTTACCGGTCACGTCGACGTACTGCCCGGCCTCGAAGGTGTCGGCCAGGACTTCCTGGCCGATCGTGTACTCGGAGGCGTCCGTGGTCCGAAGCTCGACGAAGTAGCGGCGCGGGGTGATGTCGTGCTTGCGCAGATAATCACCCAGCGGCTTGTTCACCTTGCGCGGGTCCACCTGCCCGTAGCCGAGCTGAACAGCGGAGTAGCCGTCCTTGTCCTCAGTGCGGACGCGGGTCACCACGCACGGACCGGCCTCGACGACGGTGACCGGAACCATCCGGTTGCCCTCATCGAAGACCTGGGTCATGCCGAGCTTCTTGCCCAGGACGCCCTTGATCTGCTTAGCCATGTCAGTGCGTTCCCTCAGAGCTTGATCGAGATGTCGACGCCGGCCGGAAGGTCGAGCCGCATGAGCGAGTCGACGGTCTTCGGCGTCGGATCGATGATGTCAATCAGCCGCTTGTGCGTGCGCATTTCGAAGTGCTCACGGCTGTCCTTGTACTTGTGCGGCGAGCGGATGACGCAGTACACGTTCTTCTCGGTCGGCAACGGCACCGGGCCCGCGACCTTCGCGCCAGTCCGCGTCACCGTCTCGACGATCTTCTTGGCCGAGCTGTCGATGACCTCGTGGTCATAGGCCTTAAGCCGGATGCGGATCTTTTGTCCCGCCATAATGGCCTCGGTGTCCTTCGCTGTCGTCCTGCAAAAGTTTCGTGCGGCCTTTTGCCGCTATGGGTGTCCCACGTGGCAGAGGCCCCGTGACCCGCCTATTTCTTCCGTGATCTTGCAGTCATCTCGGTCTCTCTGGGCCGAGACGGCTGCGAGATCACGGGCCTGGATCGGGCTCGAAGCTCGCTGTGGGCTCCGGGGCCGACTGGTCGGCCCCTTCGTGGTTCGGCGGCCGGCCTCCGGTTCCCCGAGGCCGACCGCCGACCCATGATCGCGCTACTTGATGATCTTCGTGACTCGACCCGCACCGACGGTGCGGCCACCCTCGCGGATGGCGAACTTGAGACCGTCCTCCATCGCGATGGGCTGGATGAGCTGGACGGTCATCTCGGTGTTGTCACCGGGCATGACCATCTCAGTGCCCTCGGGGAGGGTCACGACGCCCGTCACGTCCGTGGTACGGAAGTAGAACTGCGGGCGGTAGTTGTTGAAGAACGGCGTGTGGCGGCCGCCCTCGTCCTTGGACAGGATGTAGACCTGAGCCTCGAACTCGGTGTGCGGGGTGGTCGTGCCCGGCTTGATGATGCACTGGCCGCGCTCGACGTCCTCGCGCTTGATGCCACGGAGGAGCAGACCGACGTTGTCACCGGCCCGGCCCTCGTCAAGGAGCTTGCGGAACATCTCGACACCGGTGACGGTGGTCGTGGTGCTCTTCTCCTTGATGCCGATGATGTCGACGGTCTCGTTGACCTTGACGATGCCGCGCTCGATACGACCGGTCACGACGGTGCCGCGGCCGGTGATCGAGAACACGTCCTCGATCGGCATGAGGAAGGGCTTGTCGGTGTCACGAACGGGCTCGGGGACGTTGTCGTCCACGGCGTTCATGAGCTCGATGATGGAGTCGCCCCACTTCTCGTCGCCCTCAAGCGCCTTCAGCGCCGAGACACGAACGACCGGCAGGTCGTCGCCCGGGAACTCCTGGGCGGAGAGCAGCTCGCGAACCTCAAGCTCGACGAGCTCCAGGATCTCCTCATCGTCGACCATGTCGGCCTTGTTCAGGGCGACGACGATGTAGGGGACGCCGACCTGGCGGGCCAGGAGGACGTGCTCCTTGGTCTGGGGCATCGGACCGTCGGTGGCGGCGACCACGAGGATCGCACCGTCCATCTGGGCCGCACCAGTGATCATGTTCTTCACGTAGTCGGCGTGACCGGGGCAGTCCACGTGGGCGTAGTGGCGCTTCTCGGTCTGGTACTCGACGTGGGCGATGGAGATGGTGATGCCGCGGGCCTTCTCCTCGGGCGCCTTGTCGATCTTGTCGAACGGGGTCGCCTCATTGAGGTGAGGGAAACGGTCGTGGAGCACCTTGGTGATCGCCGCGGTCAGAGTGGTCTTGCCGTGGTCGATGTGCCCAATGGTGCCGATGTTCACGTGCGGCTTGGTCCGCTCGAACTTGGCCTTGGCCACTGCTCTGTCTCCTTAGAGATTCTGACTTGACTTGCGTAGTCTCACTCGGGCTCGGAGCCCGTGGGCCCGGGGCGGCGATCACTCACCGCCCCAGACGAGGGGACCGGAACCAGGTTCCGAGCCCCTCTGGCTGCCGGGCGGCGGTCTCCCGCCGGCCCCAGCCATTCGGACTCCAGGACTGTTCGCCCCCGAGCCCCTTGGCTGCGGGGCGACGATCTCCTCACCACCCGAGCCATCGGACTCCGGGGACTATTCGCCCCGAGCCTTCGCGACGATCTCCTTGGCGATGCCCGGGGGCACCTCCGAATAGGAGTCGAACTGCATGCTGTAGACAGCCCGGCCCTGGGTCTTGCTGCGCAGGTCACCCACGTAACCGAACATCTCTGACAGCGGAACGAGGGCATTGATGACCTTTGCCCCGGTCCTGTCTTCCATTGCCTGGATCTGCCCGCGGCGACCGTTGAGGTCACCGATGACGTCACCCATGTAGTCCTCGGGCGTGGTGACCTCGACGGCCATCATCGGCTCCAGGATTACGGCGTCGGCACGGCGCGCGGCCTCCTTGAAGGCCATCGAACCGGCGATCTTGAAGGCCATTTCGGAGGAGTCGACCTCGTGGTAGGCACCGTCCCGGAGGGTGACCTTGACGCCCACCATCGGGTAACCGGCCAGCACGCCGAACTCGGCGGCCTCCTGGGCGCCCGCGTCCACCGAAGGGATGTACTCCCGGGGGATGCGGCCACCGCTGACGCTGTTCTTGAACTCGTAACCGTCGTTGCCCTCGCCCAGCGGCTCCAGGTCGATGATCACGCGCGCGAACTGGCCGGAACCACCGGTCTGCTTCTTGTGCGTGTACTCGATCTTCTCCACCTTGCGGCGGATGGTCTCGCGGTAGGCGACCTGCGGGCGGCCGACGTTGGCCTCGACCTTGAACTCGCGGCGCATCCGGTCGACGAGGATCTCCAGGTGGAGCTCACCCATACCCCAGATGACCGTCTGCCCGGTCTCCTCGTCACGCCGGACCTGGAAGGAGGGGTCCTCCTCGGCCAGGCGCTGGATCGCGGTGCCCAGCTTCTCCTGGTCGCCCTTGGTCTTCGGCTCGATCGCGACGTTGATGACCGGAGCCGGGAAGTTCATCGACTCCAGGACGACCTGGTTCGCCGGGTCGCTGAGGGTGTCACCGGTGGTGGTGTCCTTCAGGCCCATGACGGCGACGATCTGGCCAGCGACTGCCGACGGACGCTCTTCGCGCTTGTTGGCGTGCATCTGGTAGATCTTGCCGATGCGCTCCTTCTTGCCCTTCACCGAGTTCACGACCGACGTACCGGTCTCGAGCGTGCCCGAGTAGATACGGATGAAGGTCAGCTTGCCCAGGTGCTGGTCGCTCATGATCTTGAAGGCCAGAGCGGAGAACGGCTCGTTCGGGTCCGCGTGACGCTCGATGACCTGGTCCTCGTGGCCGACCGCGTGCCCCTGGAGAGCGGGGATGTCGGTCGGGGCCGGAAGGTAGGCCACGATCGCGTCGAGCAGGGGCTGCACGCCCTTGTTCTTGAACGCGGTGCCGCACAGGACCGGGTTGAGGGAGCTGGCCAGCGTCGCACGGCGGATGCCGGCGACCAGCTGCTCCTCGGTGGGCTCGACGCCCTCCAGGAACAGCTCCATGAGCTCGTCGTCGTGCTCGGCGACGGTCTCGATGAGCTTGTCGCGCCACTCACGGGCGACGTCGGCGTGGTCGGCCGGGATGTCGACGGTGTCGTACATCTCGCCCTTGGCCGCCTCGGCGCTCCAGATCAGGCCCTTCATCTTCACCAGGTCGATGATGCCCTTGAAGTCGGCCTCGACGCCCCAGGGAAGCTGGATGACCAGCGGAGTCGCACCCAGGCGGGACACGATCATGTCGACGCAGCGGTGGAACTCGGCGCCGACCCGGTCCATCTTGTTGACGAAGCAGATGCGGGGAACGCCGTAACGGTCGGCCTGGCGCCACACCGTCTCAGACTGCGGCTCGACACCGGCGACGGCGTCGAAGACCGCGACCGCACCGTCAAGGACGCGCAGCGACCGCTCCACCTCGACGGTGAAGTCGACGTGGCCGGGAGTGTCGATGATGTTGATCGTGTGATCAAGCCACATGCAGGTGGTCGCGGCG
Organism: Sphaerisporangium sp. NPDC049003; assembly: GCF_043197795.1. Classification (NCBI taxonomy): domain Bacteria; kingdom Bacillati; phylum Actinomycetota; class Actinomycetes; order Streptosporangiales; family Streptosporangiaceae; genus Sphaerisporangium; species Sphaerisporangium sp. NPDC049003. Next base: position 5,676 of record NZ_JBICTU010000014.1, on the reverse strand, counting down.
GAGGTGATGGTGATGCCGCGCTCCTGCTCCTGCTCCATCCAGTCCATCGTGGCAGCGCCCTCGTGGACTTCACCGATCTTGTAGTTGATACCGGTGTAGAACAGGATGCGCTCGGTCGTGGTGGTTTTGCCCGCGTCGATATGGGCCATGATCCCGATGTTGCGGACCCTGGCCAGGTCAAGAGCGGTCGTTGTCGCCACTTCTCTCGCGTCCTCGTCGTCTCGTCGTCGCCGCTGGGGTTACCAGCGGTAGTGGGCGAAGGCCTTGTTGGACTCGGCCATCTTGTGCGTGTCCTCACGCCGCTTGACGCTGGCGCCGAGGCCGTTGCTGGCGTCGAGCAGCTCGTTCATCAGCCGCTCGGTCATGGTCTTCTCGCGGCGGGCGCGGGAGTACTGCACCAGCCAGCGGAGCGCCAGGGTGGTGCTGCGCGCCGCGCGCACCTCGACCGGCACCTGGTAGGTGGCGCCACCGACACGGCGGCTGCGCACCTCAAGAGTGGGCTTCACGTTGTCGAGAGCGCGCTTCAGCGTGACGACCGGGTCGTTGCCCGACTTGTCCTTGCAGCCCTCGAGGGCGTCGTAGACGATCGACTGGGCGAGCGATCGCTTGCCGTTCAGCAGCACCTTGTTGATGAGCGCGGTGACCAGCGGTGAGTTGAACACCGGGTCTGCGACAAGCTGTCGGCGCCCAGCGGGACCCTTGCGCGGCATGTCAGCTCTTCTCCTTCTTCGCGCCGTAACGGCTGCGGGCCTGCTTGCGGTTGCGGACGCCCTGGGTGTCCAGCGAACCGCGGATGATCTTGTATCGAACACCCGGCAGGTCCTTCACACGACCGCCACGCACGAGCACGATGGAGTGCTCCTGAAGGTTGTGACCGACACCAGGGATGTAGGCCGTTACCTCGATGCCGTTGGTGAGCCGGACACGCGCCACCTTGCGGAGGGCGGAGTTCGGCTTCTTGGGGGTCGTCGTATACACGCGCGTGCAGACGCCGCGCCGCTGGGGGCTCCCCTTGAGCGCCGGGGTCTTGGTCTTACTGACCTTGTCCTGGCGGCCCTTGCGGACCAGCTGCTGAATCGTGGGCACCGCGTCTCCGTTCATGCTTGGCCGGTAATTCGAAAAGTCGTGCGTTTCGCAGGCTCTGCCGGTGTCATGACCTGCTGTTTTTCCCTCGGCTCCGACCCACGCGCTCGGGCGTGTCGCGATCTTTGCCGCACTGTGCCCGGCGATGGCCTGACCAGCGGAGGAGATCACGCGGCGTCCATACGGCCCCCGTGAGGGCCTTGGAGCGCACGCATGTGAGCCCATGAAGCCACGGGCACGAAGGGCAAGACTACCTAGCCCATCGCAACACGTCAAAACGGTTGCGCCGAGCCGCTTATGCGGGCGGCTTCGGGGCGTGTCGTGGTCCCGCGGCCGGTTTCCCCCCGACCGCTATTAGGCTCCCGACAAGTTTACCGGCATGCGGGGACTTCTCTCGACGGTTTCCCCGTGTTGCCCCCCGATGCCACGGTGCGGTCCGCCGGGCCGTACGCGGGACCACACCCGTTCTGGTCTCGCGGCGCGGCCGGGGACCGGCCACAGGCCCGGAGACGACGCGAGGGGCGCCCGCTCCCCTTCCGGGAAGCGCGCGCCCCTCGTCCGCTCGGACCGGAGTCCGGCCGGCTCGCGCCGGCCGGGCCGCTAGCGGTTGTACTGACCGAAGTCGTACTCCTCCAGCGGGACGGCTTCGCCGCTGCCCGTGCCGAAGGTGTAGTCGGTGGCGGAGCCGTCGTAGCCGCCGACGGTGTACATCGCCGCCTTGGCCTCCTCGGTGGGCTCGACCCGGATGTTGCGGTACTGGGACATGCCCGTGCCCGCCGGGATGAGCTTTCCGATGATGACGTTCTCCTTGAGACCGAGCAGGGAGTCGGACTTGGCGTGGATCGCCGCGTCGGTGAGCACCCGGGTGGTCTCCTGGAAGGACGCCGCCGACAGCCACGACTCGGTGGCGAGCGAGGCCTTGGTGATGCCCATGAGGACAGGACGGCCGGAGGCGGGGGTGCCGCCCTCGGCGACGACCTCGCGGTTGACCATCTCGAAGCGCGGCCGCTCGACGAGCTCGCCGGGCAGCAGGTCGGTGTCACCCGACTCAAGCACGTTCACGCGCTTGAGCATCTGCCGCACGATGATCTCGATGTGCTTGTCGTGGATCGACACACCCTGCGAGCGGTACACCTGCTGGACCTCGGCCACCAGGTGGAGCTGCACGGCCCGGGGGCCGAGGATGCGCAGCACCTCGTTGGGGTTGACCGCACCGGCGATGAGCTGCTGGCCCACCGTCACCCGCTGGCCGTCGGCGACCAGCAGGCGCGACCGCATCGACACCGGGTAGGCGATCTCGTCGGAGCCGTCGTCCGGAACGATGATGATCTTGCGGGTCTTGTCGGTCTCGTCGATGCGCACGCGGCCGTCGGCCTCGCTGATCGGGGCGACACCCTTGGGGACGCGCGCCTCGAACAGCTCCTGGACACGGGGCAGACCGTGGGTGATGTCCGCGCCCGCCACACCACCGGTGTGGAAGGTACGCATCGTCAGCTGCGTGCCCGGCTCACCGATCGACTGGGCCGCGATGATGCCGACGGCCTCGCCGACGTCCACCAGCTTGCCGGTCGCCAGCGAGCGGCCGTAGCAGGTGGCGCAGACACCGATCTTGGCCTCGCACACGAGCGCGCTGCGCGTCCTGACGGTCTCGATGCCGGCCTCGACCAGCGCGGTGACGGTGATGTCGCTGATGTCGACACCCGCCGTCGCGATGATCTTGCCGTCCACCTCGACGTCCTCGGCCAGGATGCGGCCGTGCACGTTGCTCTCGGCGTTCTCGGCCTTGCTGAGGTTGCCCGAGGAGTCGCGCTCGCCGACGTGCAGCGGGACGCCGCGGTCGGTGCCGCAGTCGATCTCGCGGACGATGACGTCCTGTGCGACGTCCACCAGACGACGGGTCAGGTAACCGGAGTCGGCGGTACGCAGAGCGGTGTCCGCGAGGCCCTTCCGCTGTCCGTGGGTGGAGATGAAGTACTCCAGCACCGACAGGCCCTCGCGGAAGGAGGACTTGATCGGCCGCGGGATCGTCTCACCCTTGGTGTTGGACACCAGACCACGGATACCCGCGATCTGACGGACCTGCATCTTGTTGCCTCGGGCGCCGGAGTTGACCATCATCCAGACGGAGTTGGTCGCCGGGAAGGCGTTCACCATGTCGGTCTCGACGTCCGCCGTGGCGTGCGTCCAGATCTCGATGAGCTCCTGGCGGCGCTCCTCGTCGGTGATCAGACCGCGCTCGTACTCGCGCTGGACCTTGTCGGCCCTCCGCTCGTACGACTCCATGATCGCGGCCTTGTTCGGCGGCGCGACGACGTCGTCGATCGAGATCGTGACGCCGGAGCGGGTCGCCCAGTGGAAGCCCGCGTCCTTGAGCGCGTCCAGAGCGGCCGCGACCTCGACCTTCGGGTACTTCTCCGCGAGCTCGTTGACGATCGTCGAGAGCTGCTTCTTCCCGATCTGCGAGTTCACGAACGGGTAGTTGTCGGGCAGCGTCTGGTTGAACAGGCACCGGCCCAGGGTCGACTCCAGGCGGTAGGACTCGCCGGCCTCCCAGCCCTCGGGCGCCTGCCAGCCACGCGGCGGCGGGACGTCCTTGACACGGACCTGGATCTTGGCCTGGATGTCCAGCTCGCGCCGGTCGTAGGCCATGAGCGCCTCGGACACCGAGCCGAAGACCCGGCCCTCGCCCTCGGCCCCGTCGCGCTGGGTGGTCAGCCAGTAGAGACCGATGATCATGTCCTGGGTGGGCATGGTCACGGGCTTGCCGTCGGCCGGCTTGAGGATGTTGTTGGTCGAGAGCATCAGGATGCGCGCCTCGGCCTGGGCCTCCGCCGACAGCGGCAGGTGGACCGCCATCTGGTCGCCGTCGAAGTCCGCGTTGAACGCGGTGCAGACGAGCGGGTGGATCTGGATGGCCTTGCCCTCGACGAGCTGCGGCTCGAAGGCCTGGATGCCGAGGCGGTGCAGGGTCGGCGCGCGGTTGAGCAGCACCGGGTGCTCGGTGATGACCTCTTCGAGCACGTCCCACACGACCGGCCTGGCACGCTCGACCATGCGCTTAGCCGACTTGATGTTCTGCGCGTGGTTCAGGTCGACCAGGCGCTTCATCACGAACGGCTTGAAGAGCTCCAGCGCCATCTGCTTGGGCAGGCCGCACTGGTGCAGCTTCAGCTGCGGGCCGACGACGATGACCGAACGGCCGGAGTAGTCGACACGCTTGCCGAGGAGGTTCTGCCGGAATCGGCCCTGCTTGCCCTTGAGCATGTCGGACAGCGACTTCAGCGGACGGTTGCCCGGTCCGGTGACCGGACGGCCGCGGCGGCCGTTGTCGAACAGCGCGTCGACGGCCTCCTGCAGCATCCGCTTCTCGTTGTTGACGATGATCTCGGGCGCGCCGAGGTCCAGAAGCCGCTTGAGGCGGTTGTTCCGGTTGATGACCCGGCGGTACAGGTCGTTCAGGTCCGAGGTCGCGAACCGGCCACCGTCGAGCTGCACCATCGGGCGCAGGTCCGGCGGGATGACCGGGATGCAGTCGAGGACCATGCCGTTGGGCGAGTTGCGCGTCGTGAGGAACGCGGACACGACCTTCAGCCGCTTGAGCGCGCGAGCCTTCTTCTGACCCTTGCCGCTGCGGATCGTCTCGCGCAGCGACTCGGCCTCCGCGGCCAGGTCGAAGTTGTTGAGGCGCTCCTGGATGGCCTGGGCGCCCATGCCACCGCGGAAGTAGCGGCCGAAACGGTCGCGCATCTCGCGGTAGAGCAGCTCGTCGCCTTCGAGGTCCTGGACCTTGAGGTTCTTGAAGCGGCTCCAGACCTCTTCCAGGCGGTCGAGCTCGCGCTGGGTACGGTCGCGGAGCTGACGCATCTCGCGGTCGGCACCCTCGCGCACCTTGCGGCGCTGGTCGCCCTTGGCGCCGGCGGCCTCCAGCTCGGCCAGGTCGGCCTCGAGCTTCTTCTGCCGGGCCTCGATGTCGGCGTCGCGACGCTGCTCGATGTGCTGCCGCTCGACGGAGATCTTCGCCTCCAGCGACGGCAGGTCACGAGCGCGCATCTCGGTGTCGACATACGTGATCATGTAGGCCGCGAAGTAGATGACCTTCTCAAGGTCCTTCGGGGCCAGGTCCAGCAGGTACCCGAGGCGCGACGGGACGCCCTTGAAGTACCAGATGTGGGTGACCGGAGCGGCCAGCTCGATGTGGCCCATCCGCTCACGACGCACCTTGGCGCGAGTCACCTCGACGCCACAGCGCTCACAGATGATGCCCTTGAAGCGGACGCGCTTGTACTTACCGCAGTAGCACTCCCAGTCGCGGGTCGGACCGAAGATCTTCTCGCAGAAGAGCCCGTCCTTTTCCGGCTTCAGGGTGCGGTAGTTGATGGTCTCGGGCTTCTTAACCTCGCCGTGCGACCACTGACGGATATCGTCGGCCGTGGCGAGACCGATTCGCAGCTCGTCGAAGAAGTTGACGTCGAGCACTTCTTATCCCCTCGCTTGAAAATCAGACCTCTTCGACGCTGCTCGGCTCACGCCGGGACAGGTCGATGCCGAGCTCCTCCGCCGCGCGGAAGACGTCCTCGTCGGTGTCGCGCATCT